>NZ_JCAFRT010000015.1:0-98038 GCF_059368495.1 Stenotrophomonas sp. YJH_SMC_91
CGGCACTACCGTTCGGCAGTTTCCCAGGGGAAGCGTGGCAGGGCGTCCACCGCCTGTTCCAGCCGCTGCAGATGCAGCAGGTCTTCCGCGCCGTGGCCGAAGCGCTGGGCTGATGCCCGGTAGTGCCGGCCGCTGGCCGGCATCCCAGTGTGGTGGAATCAATGCGGTTGCCGGCCAGCGGCCGGCACTACCGGTCCACGGTCTCCCAAGGGGAAGCGTGGCAGGGCGTCCACCGCCTGTTCCAGCCGCAGCAGATGCAGCAGGTCTTCCGCGCCGTGGCCGAAGCGTTGGGTTGATGCCCCGGTAGTGCCGGCCGCTGGCCGGCATCCCTGTATGGTGGGATCAACGCGGTTGCCGGCCAGCGGCCGGCACTACCGCTCGGCAGTTTCCCAGGGGAAACGCGGCAGGGCGTCCACCGCCTGTTCCAGCCGCTGCAGATGCAGCAGGTCTTCCGCGCGGTGGCCGAAGCGCTGGGCTGATGCCCCGGTAGTGCCGGCCGCTGGCCGGCATCCCTGTGGGGTGGGATCAATGCGGTTGCCGGCCAGCGGCCGGCACTACCGCTCGGCAGTTTCCCAGGGGAAACGCGGCAGGGCGCCCATCGCCTGTTCCAGCCGCTGCAGATGCAGCTGGTGTTCCGCGCGGTGGCCGAAGCGCAGGGCTGATGCCAGGTAGTGCCGGCCGCTGGCCGGCATCCCAGTGTGGTGGAATCAATGCGGTTGCCGGCCAGCGGCCGGCACTACCGTTCGGCAGTTTCCCAGGGGAAGCGTGGCAGGGCGTCCACCGCCTGTTCCAGGCGCCGTGACCAGTTCTGGTGGATGTCCGCATACAACGTTGAATCCGCGCCGAGCCGCAGCTGCTGCCCGATGCGCAGTTCACCATCACGCAGCAGCGCCAGGTCGATCGGCAGGCCTACCGACAGATTGGAGCGAATGGTCGAATCCAGCGACACGATTGCCGTGCGCGCCGCGTCCTCCAGGCGTGTGGCCGGGCTGAGGATGCGGTCCAGGATGGGCTTGCCGTACTTGGACTCACCGATCTGAAGATAGGGCGTCTCCGGCGAAGCGGCGATGGCGTTGCCGAGCGGGTAGATCATGTACAGCCCGGGCCGCTCGCCAGCGATCTGGCCACCGAAGATCAGCGTCGCCTGGGTGTTGACCCCGTCATGGCCGTGCTCGCTGTGGCTGCTGTGCACCTGGCTGTCCACCAGCAGCTGGCCGACGTACTCGGCAGCTTCGAACAGATGGGTCATGTCGCGCAGGTTGGGCGTGCGCCGTTCACCGGCGTCGCGCCCCAGGCGTGACACGAGCAGCTGGGTGGTGGCCAGGTTGCCAGCCGCCATCAGCACGTAGGCTGCCTGGCCGGGGTACTCGAACACGTGCAGCTTGCGGTGCACGCGCACATCGTCCAGCGAGGCATTGGTCCGGGTGTCGGCAGCGAAGACCAGGCCTTCGTCCACCTCGATTCCAACGCAATAGGTCATGTCGGTGCCCTATCATGTGCGTCCCGGATTGTAGGCAGGCCGCCGTGACGACGGCATGTCCACGCCCCCCCAAGTGCCGTCACCTGAACCGCATGACCACCGTGCTCCTGAGCCTGGGCAGCAACGTCCAGCCCCGCCGCTACCTCCACGCCGCGGTGACGGCCCTGCGCGAGCGCTTTGGCGCACTGCAGGTGTCACCCGCCTACCGTACTGCCGCGGTCGGCTTCGATGGCCCGGCCTTCCTCAACAATGCGGTGGCGATCGAGACCGATCTGCCACTGCAGGAACTGGACGACTGGCTGCATGCGCTGGAAGACGCGCACGGCCGCGATCGCAGCGGGCCGCGCTTCTCCGACCGGACCCTGGACATCGACGTGGTGTTCTACGGCGACCTGGTGGTGGAAGGCCCCGGCCACCTGCGCATTCCGCGCCCGGAACTGAAGCATGCCTTCGTGCTGAAGCCGCTGGTGGACATCGCGCCGGGATTCATCGACCCGGTCAGCGGGCAGGACCTGGCCACGCTGTGGCGGGCGCACGCGCAGTTTGGCGAAGCGTTCGAGGTGGTGGACCTGGAATGACGGCGGTTGCCGGCCAGCGGCCGGCACTACCTCAACTGACCGTGCGCCCACCATCCACGCGCAGGGTGTGGCCGGTGACGAAGCTGGCTTCGGCCACCAGCCAGTAGACCGCTTCGGCGATCTCCTCGACCGTGCCGATCCGCGCAAGCGGCGTGCGTGCCAGCAGCGCCTCGCGGGCGAAATCGTCCTTGCCCTGTTCCGGCCACAGGATCGCACCCGGTGCTACTGCATTGACCCGCACCTTCGGCGCCAGCTCCAGCGCCAGCGAGCGGGTGGCCATCTCCAGCGCGGCCTTGGCCATGGTGTAGGCGATATGGTCGCGCATCGGGTCGGTGCCGTGCAGGTCAGTCAGGTTGACGATGCAGCCCTGCTGGCGGCGCAGGTAGGGCGCCGCCGCCTGTGACAGCAGCAGTGGCGCGCGCGCGTTGACCGCGTACAGCTCGTCCATTGCCTCGGCGGTGACCTGGCCGAGCGGGGTGGGGAAGAAGTTGGAGGCGTTGTTGACCAGCGCGTCCAGTCGCCCGAAGTGGGTGACGGCCTGTTCCACCAGGTCGGCCAGGGCGTCGGCGTCACGCAGGTCGGCCTGCAGGGCCAGCACGCTGCCGGGACGCACATTGTCGAAATCGAACGCGGCCTGCTGCAGCTCGGCGCTGGAGGTATTGGCGTGCAGCACCACCGACCAGCCACAGGCGTGGAACTGGCGGGCGATGGCCGCACCGATCCGGCGCGCGCTGCCGGTGATCAGGACCACGGGGTTGGTATCGCTCATCGAGGGTCCTCCAAGGCTCGGCTATCCTGTGCACCATTGTCACCGCATTCGAAGACGCCATGCAGCCCACCTTCCCCCTGCCCGAAGCCGATGCCCTGGCCCACAGCGACCAGCTGGCGGCCGCCCTGCGCGCCGAAATCCTTGCGCAGGGCGGAGCAATGCCGTTCTCGCGCTTCATGGAACTGTGCCTGTATACCCCCGGCTGGGGCTATTACAGCGCCGGTGCCAGCAAGTTCGGCGGCAGCGGCGACTTCACCACCGCGCCCGAGCTCGGCAGCCTGTTCGCCGGCAGCGTGGCCAATGCGCTGGCGCCGGTGTTCGCCCAGCTGGGTGCGCAGGCGCGGATGCTGGAGCTCGGCGGTGGTACCGGCGCCTTCGCCGAGGCGGTGCTGCTGCGCCTGGCCGAGCTGGATGCGCTGCCGTCGCGCTACGCCATCCTGGAACCCAGCGCCGACCTGCGCGAGCGCCAGCAGCAGCGCCTGCAGCAGAACCTGCCGGCCGAGCTGGCCGCGCGCGTGGACTGGGTCGATCGCCCGTTCGAAGAAGACTGGGAAGGCGTGGTGTTTGCCAACGAGGTGATCGACGCGCTGCCGACCCCGCGCTTCCTGATCCGGGACGGCGAGGTCTACGAGGAAACCGTCGAGCTGGATGCCGAAGGCAACTTCATCCGTGGCGCGCAGCCCGCCGACATCCTGCTCAACGGCGCAGTGCGGCATATCGAGCGCTACCTGGAAAAGCCCTTCGCCGAGGGCTACCGCTCCGAGGTGCTGCCGCAGCTGCCGTACTGGCTGCAGGCGGTGGCGGGCGGCCTGCAGCGCGGCGCGATGCTGTTCGTCGACTATGGCTACAACCGCGGCGAGTTCTACCAGCACGACCGCGACGATGGCACCGTGCGTGCGTTCTACCGTCACCACGTGCACAACGACGTGCACCGCTGGCCGGGCCTGCAGGACATCACCGCGTCGGTGGATTTCACCGCGATGGCCGAGGCCGGCATGCACGGCGGTTTCGAGCTGGCCGGCTACTGCAGCCAGGCCAGCTTCCTGCTCGGTAATGGCCTGGACCAGGTGCTGCTGCTGGCCGAGGAACGCACCGATGAGGTCGGCCGCATCCAGCTGCGCGACCAGGTGAAGAAGCTGACCCTGCCGACCGAGATGGGCGAGCGCTTCCAGGCCATCGGCCTGCAGCGTGGCGTCGACTTCGAACCGGCCTTCGAGCTGGGTGACCTGAGCTGGCGCCTGTGAGCGAGGTGTTGCCGGCGATCAAGCCGCTGCGGCGGCCGCGGTTGTGGGCCGGGCTGTGGGCGACGGCAGTACTGCTGGTGATCGTGGTCTGCCTCATTCCACCGCCGCCGATTCCGCTGCCGGAAAACAGCGACAAGGGCGAGCACTTCCTCGCCTATTTCATCCTGGCCGGCAGCGCGGTGCAGCTGTTCCGTCGGGGCCGCCCGCTGCTGTGGGTGGGCGTGGGCCTGGTGCTGATGGGCATCGGCATCGAATTTGCCCAGGGCGCGCTGACCAGCAACCGCATGGCCGACCCGATGGATGCCATCGCCAACACGATCGGTGTGCTCACCGGCATGGCCACCGCACTGACCCCGCTGCGCGACCTGCTGCTGCGCTGGCGCGGGTAAAGGCGTGCCAACCCAGGTTGGCACCTACCCGTAGATCCACGCCATGCGTGGATGCTCTGCCCGAGGTGCCGACCAAGGCCGGCACCCACCCGGACAGGCCTGCCGTCATTTCCCCAGGGTCACCTCATCCAGCACCCACATCGCCGGGCGCGTGTCGCCGGTGAAGTTGATGCACAGGTCACCGCTGCCCTGCGTGCCCTTCGGCAGCGCCGCACGCAGGGTCACGAAGCCATCGGCATCCGGCTTGGCCGGCAACGGCACTTCCGCCAGAACCTTGCCGCTGCAGTCGCCACGACGCACCTGCATCTCGCCGTGCGCGCGCTTCGCTTTCTCGAAGCGACGCTTGGGTTCATCGTGGGCAAGCTGGAAGTAGTACGGAATACGCCCCGCGCGCACTTCCACGTTGCCGATGCCGTCCAGCTGCGCCTGCGGCCAGCGCCAGCAGGGCTGGAAGATGTCCACGTTGAACACCGCACGCGTTCCCTCACGCGGGCCATCGTCTTCCAGGCGCAATACCAGGCCCTTCGTGCCCACGCAGCTGAGCAGCTCATCGCTGCGGCGGCTGAGCAGCGACTGTGCGGTGAAGGTGGCAATGGTCGGTTTCGCCGCCAGCATCTGGCCCTGGTAGAACGCGGCAGCCTGCACGGTGGTTGGCAGTTTCCCGGTCAGCGGCTGCTGGTACAGCGGTGACTGCGCGCTCAGCGGCTGGCCATCGGTGCTGTAGCGCACTTCATAGCCCAGCGGGTTGGCCAGCGACACCGTCACCGTGTTGGCCGCGCGATTGTCGGTGTAGTCCACGCCCACTTCGAACGGGGTCTGCGCATAGGCCAGGCCCCAGGCACGGTAGCGCTGCAGCTGGGACGGCAGGCGCGCGAGGAAATCGCGGAAATCGCGATGTTCCGGCGTGCTCCAGCCGGTCTCGGCCACGGCGGCCAGGCGTGGGAACAGGTTGTGCTGCAGGCGTGCGTAGCTGCGCGTGTGCTCGGTGAACATGTTGGCCTGCAGGCCGAGGATGTGCCCGCGCTTGTCAGCGGCCAGCTCGGCCGGCACCGGCTCGAAGTTGTACAGCTTGCCGAGGTTGACCTGGGTCGGGCGGCCGGGCGGTTCGTTCGGCGAGGCCGTCTGCAGGTAATCCAGATAGAGGTAGCCGACCGGCGACATGATCACGTCATGGCCGGCGCTGGCCGCAGCCAGTCCGCCTTCGGTGCCCTGCCAGGACATCACCGTGGCCTGCGGCGGCAGCCCGCCTTCGAGGATCTCATCCCAGCCGATCAGGCGCCGGTCGTGCTCCTCCAGGAAGGTCTCCAGGCGCTTGATGATGTGGCTCTGCATGGCCATTTCATCCTTGATGCCCAAGGCACGCATGCGCTGCTGCACCTGCTTCGACGCTTCCCACTGGTCCTTCACTGCTTCGTCGCCACCGACGTGCACGTACTTGGCCGGGAACAGGTCGATCACTTCTTCCAGCACGTTCTCGAGGAAGGTGACGGTGCTGTCTTCAGTGTTGAACAGGTTGGGGAACACGCCCCATTCGCTGATCGGCTTCAACGGCGTATCGATGGTGCCCAGCTCCGGATACGCAGCAATCGCGGCAGTCGCGTGGCCCGGCACATCGATTTCCGGAATCACCTGGATATGCAGCTTCGCGGCATAGGCAATCACTTCGCGGATCTGGTCCTGCGTGTAGAAGCCGCAATACGGATGCTCCTTGCCAGTGACCGGATCGATGCCACCGTCGCCGGCCGGCAGGCGGCAGCTGCCTACGTCGGTCAGCTTCGGGTAGCGCTTGATCTCCATGCGCCAGCCTTGGTCGTCGGTGAGGTGCCAGTGGAAGGTGTTGAGCTTGTGCGCGGCCATCGCATCGAGCACGCGCTTGATCTCGTCCAGGCTCTGGAAGTGACGTGCGGAATCGAGCATGAAACCGCGCCAGCTGAAGCGCGGCGCGTCCTGGATCTGCACCGCCGGCAGCACGCCATTGCTGCCGCCGGTGGCGAGCTGGGCGAGGGTGGTCGCGCCGTAGAACAGGCCGGTTTCGTTGCCGGCCTGGATCAGCACGCCCTGCGCGGTGCTCTCCAGCGTGTAGCTTTCGCCGCTGTCGCGGAAGGTGGGCACGATCTGGAAGCGGATGCTGCCCGACGTGCCTGGCGCCTTGCCGCTGGCTCGTGCAAGGCGCGGACCACCGCTGCGGGCCAGCAGATCGGCGAACTGGCTGGCGACGCGCTGCGCGGCTTCGCCTTCGGCCTGCAGCACGGTGTCGGCGCGGACGGTGATGCCGCTGCCCTGGCCGCGCTGCACGGTGGCCGGGGCAGGAATCAGCATCAGGCTGTCGGCGCGCAGCAGGGGGCCGGGTGCTTCAGTTGCGGGCGTGGGGTCGGCGGCAAGTGCCGGCAGTGCCGGCAACAGGGCGAGCAGGCTGCCCAGCAGCACTGCGCTGCGCATCCGGGCGCGGGAAGGCTTGACCATCGGTACGACTCCTTGGAACGGTGCGATGAACGCTATACATGAAAAACGCCGGGCCCGGAATGACCCAGGCCCGGCGTGCGTGCACGACTCGGCGATGTTGCCGCCGCTGGATCAGTACTTGAAGCGGAAGTTGAGGTAGTACTGGCGACCGTTGCTGTAGAACGAGGTCGGGATGGCCGCGGTCTGGTAGTACTTGTAGGTCGGGTTGTTGAGGTTGAGCGCATCGAAGCTGATGCTCAGCCAGTCGGTGGCCTTGTAGCTCAGCGACGCCGACAGGGTGCCGAAGTCATCCTGGTAGTACGGGTTGGCGCCGGACAGGCCGATCAGGAACGACGAACGGCGGGTGTAGCTGACGCGTGCACCGAAGGTATCGTTCTCGAAGTAGGCACCGACGTTGTAGGTGTTCTTCGAAGTACCCAGCAGGTTGTCGCTGCCATCGGCCCAGGTGTGGTCGGTGCTGCCATCGGCGTAGGTGTAGTTGGCATTGACACCGAAGTACTCGCCGATCGGCTGCTCATAGGCCACTTCGATACCGCGCACCTTGCCGTCGGCATTGCGCGGGCGGGAGATGTTGTACTCCTCGAGACGGTTGGTCAGCTCGCTGAACAGCATTTCCTTCTCGGTGCTGAAGGCGACGTAGTCCTTCAGGCGCATCGAGTAGGCACCGATCGACAACATGCCGCGCGGCATGAAGTACCACTCCAGGTTGGCGTCGAAGTTGGTCGACACCACCGGCTTCAACTTCGGATTGCCGCCACCGCCGGTCCGGTTCAGGTCCGAACCGTAGGACGAGGCACCCAGTGCCGAGAAGTCCGGCAGGGTCTGGGTCTGCGATGCGGCCACGCGCAGCACCAGGTCGTCACGCAGGTCGTACTTGAAGTTGGCGCTCGGCAGCACACGGTTGTGCTTGTTCTCGAAAGCTTCGCGGGTCCACGCGCCGAACAGGCTGCTCACGTCCGGCACGGTCGAGCCGGTGGCGGCGGCGTAGGTATCGATATCCTGCTTGATGTTGACGTAGCGCAGGCCGACGTTGCCGCTCCAGCGGTCGCCGCTGAAGTTGCCCTGTACGTAGGCAGCAAAGTTCTTCTCGGACACCTTCCACTCGGCGCCGTAGTTGTGGCGGCCGGTCGGGCCGTCATTGCCGGACAGCCAGGTGGAGTTGTTGGTCACTGCTTCCTTCAGTGCGCCCGGGGTGAAGTACCACAGGTCACGCGGGAAGCTGCCACCGATGCCGTTGGCGAAGCCACCGGGGAAGTTGGCAGTGGCGCCGTTCTTCAGCGCATTCCAGATCGCGCCCGGGGTTGCGCCTTCCGGCGACTTGGCCTCGCGCTTGTGGTCGCCGAAGCGGGCGCCGAAATCAATCGAGTTCAGTACGCCAGCGTCGGCGAAGTACTGGTTGAAATCGAGCGTGGCCCACTTTTCCTTGTCGATCGCGGTGACCTGCTGGTTGCCCCAGGTACCGAAGTC
The DNA here is from genome assembly GCF_059368495.1 of Stenotrophomonas sp. YJH_SMC_91. Lineage (NCBI taxonomy): Bacteria > Pseudomonadati > Pseudomonadota > Gammaproteobacteria > Lysobacterales > Lysobacteraceae > Stenotrophomonas > Stenotrophomonas sp. YJH_SMC_91. The sequence continues at coordinate 8,391 of NZ_JCAFRT010000015.1, forward strand.
GGTCACGCCGCTCGGGCCGATGTTGCCACCGACGTTCCAGTCGATCGGCGAGCCGTTGCCGTGGGTTGCCCAGGTGGCGCCGCCACCACGGGCCAGGTTGACTTCGGCGATGTACTGGCGCGGCGTTTCGCCGGTGCCCTTGGTGCTGCCAGCCTGGAATTTCATGCCCAGGTTGTCGCTGATCTGCCAGTCGGCATCGAAGGTGATGTAGTTGGTCTTGGCCTTCGACTCGCGGTAGATCATGTCGTACACCGCGTAGTCGCGGTCGGCCTGGCCGGCGAAGGTGGCGTTGGACAGTACGCCATCCTTGATGACGTAACCCGGATTCGGGGCCTGGCCCGGAATCAGGATCTTGTTGCCATTGGCATCTTCAACGGTGCGGTCGTTGAGGATGCGGCCACCCCACAGCATGAAGTTGCGGTTGTAGTTGTTCGCCTTCAGTTCCGAGCTGAAGCCTTCCAGGCCCAGGGTCAGGTTGTCCATCGGCTTGAACTGCAGCGACACCAGGCCGCCCTTGCGCTCGCGGGTCTGTTCGAACAGGGTCGAGCCGAGCAGGCCCGGCGCGTATACGCCGGCCAGGTCCGGGTTGGACTTGGCCACGGTGCCATTCGGATCGATCTGGAAGAAACCGCCCGGGATTTCCTGCGCTTCGCGGCGCAGCTCGCGCTTCTGGCTGAAGGCCTGCACCATCACGCCGAAGTTGCCTTCGTCGTTCTTGTAGTTGAACAGTGCCGACAGCTGCGGGTCGTTGGACTTGGCCTGGTCCGAACGCACCATGCCGATGGAGCCTTCCGCAGTGAGCTGCTTGGAGAATTCCAGCGGCTTGCGGGTGAGGATGTTGACGGTACCGGTGGTGCCGCCGTCCTGCAGCTTGGCCTGCGAGGACTTGTTCACTTCCACCGAGCGCACCAGTTCCGATGGCAGCAACGAGTAGCTGACGCTGCGGCCGACGTTGTTGCCCTGGCTGAGCACGAACCAGTCGGCGGTGCCGACGGTGTGGCCGTTGATCAGGGTCTGGGTCAGGCTCGGGCTGGTACCACGCAGGCTGACGCGGTCGGCTTCGTCGAAGCCGCCTTCGTCGGCGCTGGACGAGCTGATGTTCACGCCCGGCAGGCGCTGCAGGGTGTCGGCGACGTTGTGCGCGGGCAGCTTGCCCACGTCTTCGGCGGTGACCACTTCCACGCGCGCATTGGCTTCGCGCTTGGTGTCCAGCGATTTTTCCATCGACCCACGGATGCCGGTGACCTGCACGGTATCCAGGTCGGTGGCGGTCTGGGCGGCCTGCTGCGCATGTGCACTGAAGGCGATGCAGCTGACGATGGCGGCCGAAAGCAGGGTCTTGCGGGTGTTCATGATGTCTCTCCTCATCACTCGATTGGATGCCGGCGGCGGTGTTCGATTACGGTTGCGATGACATGCGCGGGGCGGCGGCGAAGTCCCGTGCGTTGGCGTGCCACGTACTGCGTGCTGCGATTGCGTTGAAGCCTGTTGCGGTGTCAGGCGGCCGACTGCTGCTGCAGGTACCAGCTGGCAGCGCCGACCACGCCCAGCTGGCCGTGCTCGACGACCTTCACCGGGATGCGTGCCAGCGCTTCGCCCATCGGCCCCTTCTGCAGGTAGCGTTCGACGAAGGTGCTGGCGTGCAGGTATTCGCGGATCTGCGGCAGGATGCCGCCGGCCAGGTAGACGCCACCATGGGCGCCGTAGAACAGCGCCATGTCGCCGATGGTGCTGCCGAGCAGGCCGCAGAACACATCCAGCGCCTGGCGCGCATGTGCATCGCTGTCGGCCATGGCCGCAGCGGTGACCGCGTCGGGGCTGGCCAGGGTCGGCGCCTGGCCCTGCAGTGCGCACACCGCGCGGTACAGGTTCATCAGGCCCGGGCCGGAGATCGCATGTTCGATCGACACATGCGCGCGGTCGCGCTGCATGTGGCGGACGATGGCCATTTCCAGTTCGGTGCTGGCGGCCAGGGTCGGTTGGCCGGCTTCGGTCGGGAGCACCACCGGGCCGTGCGCGGTGGGGATCCACAGCGCGGCGCCGAGGCCGGTACCGGGGCCGACCACCAGGGTCGGGCCGCGGGCGGCGGTTTCCGGTCCGCACAGGTGCAGCACGCCACTGGCGTCAACCTGCGCAGCGGCATAGGCCACGGCTTCGAAGTCGTTGACGATGAAGACCCGCTGCAGGCCGACGTCGGCTTCCACCTGGCGCGCCGACAGCGGCCACGGCAGGTTGGCGGTGATCACCGTGCCGTCCTCGCGGGCGTAGCCGGCACTGGCGACCACGCAGTGCGTGGGCCGCGGGCCTTCGCCGAGGAAGTCGGACAGGATCGCGCTGAGGCCTGCATGGTCGGCGTTGCGGTACTTGCGGTACTCCAGCACCTGCACCGGATGGGCGGCATCACCGCTGGCCTGGACCCGGGCCACACGCACATGGGTGCCACCGACGTCGGCGGCCAGGAACGAGGGCGCGATTCGGGACAGGACATGGGCCGGGGCGGGGTGGCTGGCGGTCACGCGGGCTCCTGCTGCAGGTGGGGCCGTCCCCAAGGCTCGAGGGCGGCGATTGGGGCGGAGTCTGTAACCGCGCTGACAACGATGTCAACGAGTTCGTGACACTTTCGTTGCTGCGTCGCAACGAATGCGGCGTGCAGTAAACGTTTACATGGCGTGAGCATGGGTTTCACGCTGGAGCCGTTGCTGCACGGGGCTCAAGGGCTGCGGCGCATTCAGCACGATCCGCTGCCATCGGGTTGCGCAGTGCAGCACGAGGTTCACGCGGCCTCGCGGGGAAGTTGACAAACCGCGGTTGTCCATCGAAAGAATGTGACAACGTTGTTCCCAGCCACTCTCCGACGCCGCGTTCTGCGGCCGTCGCCGCAGGAGCCCTTCCCGATGTCCGCCGTCTCCGCTGCAAGCGTGCGCCCGAACGTGGCCACCTCCATCGCCATCGTCGGCGTGCTGTTCTTCCTGATCGGCTTCTTCACCTGGCTCAACGGCCCGCTGATCACCTTCGTCAAGCTCGCCTTCGAACTCAGCGAGGTCGGCGCCTTCCTGGTGCTGATGGTGTTCTACCTGTCCTACTTCTTCCTGGCCCTGCCGTCATCGTGGATCCTGCGCCGCACCGGCATGAAGAAAGGCCTGAGCCTGAGCCTGCTGGTGATGGCCGGGGGCGCCGCGCTGTTCGGCGAATTCGCCACCCAGCGCTGGTATCCGGGCGCGCTCGGCGGCCTGTTCGTGATCGGCAGCGGCCTGGCCCTGCTGCAGACCGCGATCAACCCCTACATCTCCATCCTTGGGCCCATCGAGACGGCGGCACGCCGCATCGCGTTGATGGGCATCTGCAACAAGATCGCCGGCATGCTCGCGCCGGTGCTGATCGGTACCGTGGTGCTGCATGGCATCGGTGATCTGTCGGCCACGGTGGCCGCTGCCGATGAAGCGACCAAGGCGCAGCTGCTCAACGAATTCGCCGCCAAGATCCATGTGCCGTACCTGGCCATGGCCGGCCTGCTGGTGCTGCTGGCGGTGGCCGTGCTGTTCTCGCCGCTGCCGGAAATCAAGTCGTCCGAAGCCAATGCCACGCCGGTTGCGGCCGGTGCCGCCGAGCGTCGCAGCATCTTCCAGTTCCCGCATCTGTGGCTGGGCGTGCTGTGCCTGTTCGTCTACGTGGGCGTGGAGGTGATGGCCGGCGATGCCATCGGTACCTACGGCCACGGCTTCGACCTGCCGCTGGACCAGACCAAGATGTTCACCTCGCTTACCCTGGGCGCAATGCTGGTCGGTTACGTGGTCGGCCTGCTGCTGATCCCCAAGGTTGTCTCGCAGTCGCGCTACCTGACCATTTCGGCGGTGCTGGGCGTGGTGTTCTGTCTTGGCGCCTGGGCCACCCACGGCTACGTGTCGGTGGCTTTCGTGGCCCTGCTGGGTTTTGCCAACGCCATGATGTGGCCGGCGATCTTCCCGCTGGCGATCCGTGGCCTGGGCCGCTTCACCGAGACCGGTTCGGCGCTGCTGGTGATGGGCATTGCCGGTGGCGCGATCATTCCGCAGCTGTTCGCCGTGCTCAAGCAGCACATCGACTTCCAGCTGGTGTTCGTGCTGCTGATGGTGCCCTGCTACCTGTACATCCTGTTCTATTCGGTGGTCGGGCATCGCGCCGGCCTGCCGCAGGACAAGGCCTGATCGGCGATGATGGACGGCAGCCAACCCCAGGGAAAACCCATGCGCAGAGCGACCATCAAGGACGTTGCGGAGAAGGCCAAGGTCTCGCTGAAGACGGTCTCGCGGGTGATCAACAACGAGCCCTCGGTGATGCAGGCCACCCGTGCGCGGGTGCTGCGTGCCATCGCCGAACTCGATTACGAGCCCGATCCGTCCGCGCGCAACCTGCGCAGCGGCACCACCTTCGTGATCGGGCTGGTCTACGACAACCCGAACCCGTACCACATCATCGGTGTGCAGAACGGCGTGCTGGCCGCATGCCGCGAGACCGGTTTCGGCCTGCAGATCCATCCCTGCGACTCCAGCTCGCCGCTGTTGGCCGATGAGCTGGCCGACTGGGTGCAGCGTTCGCGGCTGGCCGGGCTGGTGCTGACCGCACCGATGTCCGAGCGCCGCGACCTGATCCAGGCGCTGACCGCGCGCGGCATCAAGCTGGTGCGCATCATCGCTGCCACCGAAGACCCGGCCGATGGCGCCTGCGTATTCGTCGACGATCGCGAAGCGGCCTATGAGATCACCGAGCACCTGATCCAGCTGGGTCACCAGCGCATCGGCTTCCTCTGGGGCGGCATCTCGCACCGCTCCTCTGGCGAACGCTATGCCGGTTACGAAGCCGCGCTGAAGGACTACGGCATGACCGTGGACAAGCATCTGGTGGTGCAGGGCGACTACACCTTCGATGACGGTTTCCGCGGTGCGCGCCGCCTGCTGGCGCTGCGCGAGCCACCTACCGCCATCTTCGGTTCCAACGACGAAATCGCCGCCGGCGTACTGGCCGCCGCCAAGTCGGCCGGCATGAACGTGCCCTACGACCTGTCCATTGCCGGGTTCGAGGACAGCCCGTTCTCGCGCCAGTCGTGGCCGCCGCTGACCACCGCCAAGCAGGCCACCGAGGACATCGCCCGCCACGCCGCGCGCCTGCTGATCGCGCAACTGCGCAGCGATGCCTACGACGATGCGCCGGCGCCGCTGCACAACCAGGGCTTCGTGCCGCAGCTGGTGGTGCGTGGTTCGACCGCGCCGATGCGCCCCGCCGGCGCACGCCCCCTTCCTTCCGATCCTGCCTGAGCCTGCCATGTCGCTGTCAGACCCCACGTCCACCCTGATGTTCGCCGAGGCCGCTGAAGCGGCCGACGTGGTCGCGCGCCAGTTCTCGCGCAACCACGCCACCATGGAAACCCTGGCCGCCAGCCTGCGTGCTGAACCGCCGCCGTTCGTGGTCACCTGTGCACGCGGCAGCTCCGACCACGCCGCCACCTATGGCAAGTATCTGCTGGAAACCCAGCTGGGCCTGGTGGTCGCGTCGGCCTCGCCATCGGTGGGGTCGGTCTACGCCGCACCATTGCAGCTGCGCGGCGCACTGTTCATCGTCATCTCGCAGTCGGGCAAGAGCCCGGACCTGCTGCGCAACGCCGAGGCCGCCAAGGCGGCCGGTGCGCGCGTGATCGCGCTGGTCAACGTCGAGGATTCACCGCTGGCGCAGCTGGCCGATACGGTCATTCCGCTCCACGCGGGTGCCGAAAAGAGCGTGGCGGCGACCAAGAGCTACCTGGCGTCGCTGGCCGCGCTGCTGCAGCTGGCCGCGTACTGGAAGCAGGACAGCAGCCTGCGCGCTGCGCTGGACCTGCTGCCCGACGCGTTGCGTGAGGCGTGGCAGTGCGACTGGAGCGCGGTGACCGAAGGCCTGGTCGAGGCCACCAACCTGTTCGTGCTCGGCCGTGGCCTGGGCCTGGGGGCGGCGCAGGAAGCGGCGCTGAAGTTCAAGGAAACCTGCAGCCTGCATGCCGAAGCCTACAGCTCGGCTGAAGTGAAGCACGGCCCGATGGCGCTGGTCGACCGCGGCTTCCCGGTGCTGGCCTTTGCCCAGCCGGATGAAACCGGCGCCGGCACCCATGCCGTCGTCGAGGAATTCACCGCGCGTGGCGCACAGGTATGGATGGCCGGTGCTGGCGGCAACCTGCCGGTGGCTGCTGCGCCGCACCCGCTGTGCGCACCGCTGCTGACCGTGCAGAGCTTCTACCGCGCGATCAATGCGCTGGCGCTGCGTCGTGGCTTCAACCCGGACCTGCCGCCGCACCTGAACAAGGTGACGGAGACCGTGTAATGGCGACCGTCCTGCGCAATGCCCGCATCCTGGCGGGCGACGACTTCCGTGATGATCTGGCGCTGGTGATCGAGAACGGTCGCATCAGCGCGCTGTTGCCCGACGCCGCACCGCAGCTCGGCCATGCCGCCGAGCAGGTGGACCTGGGTGGCGGCTGGCTGCTGCCCGGCTTCATCGATGTGCAGGTCAATGGTGGCGGTGGTGCACTGTTCAACAACACGCCGGACGTGGCGGCACTGCGCACCATCGCGCAGGCGCACCGCCGTTTCGGCACCACGGCGATGCTGCCGACCCTGATCAGTGATGACGTGGCAGTGATGCGCGAAGCGATCGCTGCGATGCGCGAGGCGATCACGCAGGGTGTACCAGGCGTGATCGGCATCCACCTGGAAGGCCCGTACATCGCACCGGCGCGCAAGGGCACGCACGATGCCAGCAAGTTCCGCGTGCCGGACGAGGGAGAAATCGCGCTGGCGGCATCGCTGGACAACGGTGTGACCGTGCTGACGCTGGCGCCGGAGCGCGTGCCGCTGGAGACCATCCGTGCGCTGGTCGAGCGTGGCGTGATCGTTGCCGCCGGGCACACCGCAGGTACCTACGAAGAGATCCGTGCCGGCCTGGATGCCGGTGTGCGTGGCTTCACCCACCTGTACAACGCGATGTCGCCGCTGCAGGGCCGTGAGCCCGGTGCGGTGGGCGCCGCATTGGAGGACCGCGACAGCTGGATCGGCATCATCGTTGATGGCGTTCACGTGCACCCCGCCAGCCTGCGCGTGGCGCTGGCGGCCAAGCCGCGAGGCCGCCTGCTGCTGGTGACCGATGCGATGCCGCCGGTCGGTGCCGACGATCCCAGCTACGTGCTGTACGGCGAAACCATTACCGCCGTCGACGGCGTGGTGCGCAATGCTGCCGGTTCGCTGGCCGGCTCGGCGCTGGACATGGCCACCGCGGTGCGCAACACCGTGCAGCTGCTTGGCCAGCCGCTGGCCGAAGCGGCGCGCATGGCATCGACGTACCCAGCGCAGTTCCTCAATGTCGATGATCGCCTGGGCCACATCGCCGAGGGGTACCAGGCCGACCTGGTGCTGCTGGACGACGCCCTGCAGGTGCGTGGTACCTGGATTGCCGGACAGTACGAGGCCGCCTGATGAACAGTTCGCCGCCACGCCGGCTGGGCTCGATCGATGCCCTGCGCGGCATCACCGTGGCGGCGATGCTGCTGGTCAACAATCCGGGCGACTGGAGTGCGGTGTTCGCGCCGCTGCGTCACTCGGAATGGCATGGCTGCACGCCCACCGACCTGGTGTTCCCGTTCTTCCTGTTCCTGGTGGGCGTGTCGATGGCCTTCAGCGTGGCACCGCGCGCGCAGGATGCGGCGGCGCGACCCGCGTTGGCGCGCGGCGTGCTGGAGCGCGCGCTGCGCATCCTGATGGCCGGTGCGCTGCTGCACCTGCTGATCTGGTGGGCACTGGATACGCATCACTTCCGCATCTGGGGCGTGCTGCAACGCATCGCGGTGTGTGCGGCGTTGGTGGGCGTACTGGCGGTCTACGCGCGACCACGCGTGCAGGTGGGCGCTTTGATCGCGCTGCTGGTGGGGTACACCGTGTTGCTGCTGGGCATCGGCGACCTGGCGCCGTGGACCAACCCGGCCAGCCGCCTGGATACCGCGCTGTTCGCACCGTGGATCTACCAGTGGCATGCCGATACCGGACTGGGCCATGACCCGGAAGGATTGCTGAGCACGCTGGGGGCGCTGGCCAGTACCGTGCTCGGCCTGCTTGCCGGTGGCCTGCTGCGCAACGGGCGTTCGGCGGCATTGGCAGGGCTGGGCATGGCGACCGCTGTGCTGGGCCTGCTGCTGGCCGTGGTTCTGCCGTTGAACAAGCAGCTGTGGACGCCCAGCTACGTGCTGTGGACCGGCGGCCTGGCCGCGCTGGCGCTGTGGCTGGGCCACGTGCTGATCGACCAGAAGGGTTGGCCGGCACTCGGCCGGCGCTTCGGGGTCAATGCGATCACCGCGTACCTGGGGGCATCGGTGATGTCGGTGGTGCTGATGGCCACCGGGATCTGGGGGTGGATCTGGCAGCAGCTGGCCACCGCGATGCCGCAGGCGCTGGAGCTGGCGTCGATGCTGCAGGCGCTGGTGTTCGTCGCACTGTGGTGGGGCGTGGCGTGGTGGCTGGATAAGCGGAAGATCTACCTGAAGATCTGACCCCATCCGCCAACGGCATCCAGGCATGACGTAGATTTACCAGGTGCCATGAGCGAATCGATTGGCGATCCAGGATCAGTAGATCCACGCCATGCATGGATGCTTTGCGCGTGATTCCGGATGCCGGAAAAAATGAACGATTTCAGCCACATCACATCGGCGTGAGGGCTGGGCGATTTCACATCTGAACTGTGATTTCCCGCACGCAAGTTCACCTATCGAAATGGTTCACCACACGGCAGACTGCAAGCGCCGTGCCGCACATACGCAGTTCCTGATTGCCCGCCCAGGAGTGCCCCATGTACCGTGCCGTTCCGCGTGCGTTCCGTCCGCGCCGCCTTGCTGTTTCCGTGTTGCAGGCCCTCGCCGTTCCCTCCCTGCTTCTGACGACCGCCAGCGTTGCCTGGGCCGGCTGCAACAGCCCGGCACCGACTGCCGGCCAGACGGTCACCTGTGATACCAACGCGCCGAATCCGCAGACCACTCCCGTTACCGCAAATGGTGCGGCCGGCATCACCGTCAATGTCGCCGCCGGTGCACAGCTGCAGCAGAGTGGTGGTGGATCGGCCATCGCGCTGGTCGGCGCCGGTGGTCACCTGCTGTCAAACCAGGGCGCGATCAGTTCGGTCGGCGGTGTAACCGTGCAGCTTGGGGGTGGCAGCCGCGTCGACAACACCGGCAGCATCAGCACCGGCAACAACACCGCCCTGCAGTTCGTCGGTGCGGGCGACAGCGTGCTGGTCAATCGAGGAACGATCAGCGGGCGCACCGGCGTACAGTTCGATGCGGGCAATGATCGCCTCGAGATGCAGAGCGGCAGCATCAGCGGCGGCATCCTGCAGGGCGATGGAAACGATGTGCTGCTGCTCAGCGATGGCACGATCGACAGCGTCGACCAGGGCGGCGGCGATGACCAGATGACCGTCACCGGCGGCGCCGTCACCGGCGTGGTGGCGCAGGGCAGTGGCCGCGATGATTTCATCATGAGTGGCGGCACGATAGGCGCGCTGCAGCAGGGCGACAACATCGATACCTTCCGCATGAGCGGTGGCCGCATCATCGGCGCGTTCGAAGATGGCGACCAGGCCTGGATGACCGCTGGCCGCATCGGCCGCGTCAACATGAAGCTGGACAAGAACCTGTGGGACCAGTCTGGCGGTACGGTGGACGGCAACGTGGTGACCGGCTTCGACACCGATACCATCATCATCTCGGGCACGGCCTACATCGGCGGCAACATCAGTGTCAGTGGCGGCAACGACAGCGTGACCATCACCGACGGCACCGTGCGCGGGCAGGTGCTGCTCAGTACCGGCAGCGACACCTTCAACTGGAGTGGCGGTGGCATCGTCTACGGCGCGATCGACATGGGGCCGGACAACGACGTGGCCAACCTCAGCAGCCTCAACCAGGGCAACCTCGGTGCGGTGCCGCTGTTCGACGGCGGCAGTGGCATCGACCAGCTCAACTTCAACAACGTCAAGACCACGGGCGTGGGCCGCTTCCAGAACTGGGAGGCGATCAGCCTGGCCAACAGCACCGAGCTGACCTTTGATGGCGATCTGGTGCTGGGTGACAGCAGTACCGGCACCGGAACGCTCACGGTGGATGACACCAGCACCGTCTATGCAGGCAGTGGCGGCCATGCCATCCGTCCGTTCAACAGTGGTGCACTGGTGGAGATGGTCAATGCCGGGCGCATCGACCTGACCGGTACTGGCGCCGGCGACGTGTTCACCGTGCGTGGCAACTACCGCGGTGACGGTGGTGGTCTGTACCTGCGCACCGTTCTGGGGGCGGATAATTCAACCAGCGACCGCCTGGTGATCGATGGTGGTGCCGTCACCGGCACGACCGGCATCGGCGTGCTCAATGCCGGCGGCAGCGGCGCTGCCACGTTGGCCGATGGCATCCTGGTGGTGCAGGCCTTGAATGGTGGCCGCACCGCGCCGGGTGCGTTCTCGCTGTTCGCGCCGGTGGCGGCTGGCGCCTACGAGTACTTCCTGTTCAAGGGTGGTGTCAGTGCCGGTACCAGCGAGAACTGGTACCTGCGCTCGACCCTGGTGGCCGGCCCGGCACCAGCGCCAAACGGGAGCGGTATCAATGGCGTGCCGCCGCCGCCGACGCCACCTGTCGCACCACCGCCACCGATCACCCCGGCACCGCCGCCGCCGCCCGAAGGCGCCCCCGATCCAGACCTGACAGCCGGCGAGACCGCACCACCGCCGCCGCCACCGGAACCGGCGCCTGTGGCGCCGCCCAGTGATCCAGCGGTACCGGACGTGCCGGTGGCCGGCGGTGCGCTGCCCGGAACCGGTGCGCCGCCGACGCCGGGCGCACGCCCCGCCGAAGGCGCGGTGGTGCCGCTGTACCGCGTGGAGACTGCTGCCTATGCCGTGGTGCCGCCGCTGCTGCGCGAGACCTCGCTGGCCAGCCTGGGTACCTTCCACGAGCGGCAGGGCGAGCAGCGCCTGCTGTACAGCCAGGGTGCGTTCCGCACCGCCTGGGGCCGTCTGGTGGGGCAGAGCAGCGAGATCCACTGGAAGGGCGATTCGCAGCCCGGCTTCGATGGCGATGTGATGGGCCTGCAGGCCGGCCTCGACGTGTGGGCTGCTGCTTCTGACAACCACCGCAACCAGATCGGCGTGTTCGTCGGCCGCACCCGCGCGCAGGGCAAGACCACCGGCCTGGCACTGGGCTGGGAGAACGTGCAGGTAGGCCAGAACCGCCTGGACGACAAGCACGTGGGCCTGTACTGGACCTTCACCGACAGCAGTGGCGGCTACATCGACGCCGTGGCGATGCAGAGCCGCTACGACGGCCGCGTGCGTTCCTCGCGCGGGCTCGGCTTCGGGATCAAGGGTGATGGCACCAGCGTGTCGGTGGAGGCGGGCAAACCGCTGCTGCACTTCGGTCAGTCCGCATGGTGGCTGGAACCGCAGGTGCAGGTGATCTGGCAACGCACCTCGCTGGACGACCGCCGCGATGCGGTGTCGAGCGTACGCTTCGACAACGACAACGCCTGGACCGGCCGCGTCGGCCTGCGCCTTGCCGGCGACTATCAGCTGGCCGACAACGGCTGGCAGCCGTACTTCAAGCTCAACTACTGGCACGGCCGTTCCGGCGAAGACCGTATCCGCTTCGACGATGACGTGATCTTCAATTCGCAGCGCTCGCGTGCACTCGAAGCCGGTGTCGGCGCGGTAGGGCGCTTCAACCGCACCATCAGCGCGTACGCGGTGGCCGACTACACCCGTGAACTGGGTGGCGACCGCAACGAGAAGCGCCGCATCATCGAAGGCAACATCGGCCTGCGCGCGGACTGGTAGCGCGCGGTACGGGTGTCATGACTCGCTCTGGTGGGTGTCGGCCTTGGTCGACACAGGGCCAATCGACGCCATGATCCGCTCTGGTGGGTGCCGACCTTGGTCGGCACGATGCTTTCCACTGCCATGACCTGCTCTGGTAGGTGCCGACCTTGGTCGGCACGAATCCCACCGATGCCATGACCTCCGCGCAGCCCAGCAACGGCTCGGCTCTACAGCAGCGGTGCGCACGCATCCGTTTCCACCAGCGCGCCGGCATGATCGGCCAACACCACCATTGCATGCAGCAGGCCTTCCTCCACCTGCGGCGGACACTGCGCCTGCGCATCGTCCGTCTCGCGCGCAGACTGTGCAGCCAGCAGTACCCCGCCGCACGCAGACAACGCCGCCAGGCAACGCGTCGCCTCGGCCAGTTCCCGACCGCGCCCCTCGCTGAGTTGCCGCTCGCGCCACGCCTGGCCGTCGGCTGCGTGGCTGTGAGCGATGCCGCGCAACCGCGCGAAGAATGCGGAGGGCGGCGCCTGTTCGTTGGCTTCGGCGAGTGCATCTTCCAACGCTTCGGCGGCGGTAGTGGGCAGCTGCAGGCCGGGCAGTGCAGCGCCGAGCAATGCCTGCAGGCGTGGATAGGTGGGGTGGGGCGTGTTCATGGCGGCAACCTCACGAGGCAAGGCCACCTGCGGCGTGCAAGGTGGCGGGCGGTGCGGGTTGGCGTGCCGGTCAAAATCGAAACGAAAAAAAGCCGACGGATCACGAGGATCCCCACGCACCGCCCGCCATGGGCAAGCCGGTGCATTGTCGCGATTGCCGCTGAGGCGGCAACTCGATCGTTTCGATGTTTGATTCAGGACGCCAATCCCGGCCAGCGCAGGAGGCGCCGACGGAGGTAACCTTCTCGCGTTCTACGTGGCAATGACATGGGCAAAGTTGCAATTTACTGATCGCGTGCACGCTGTCTTGCTGCAACCCGCGGCGGGGCCAGATACGACAGTTCGCGCATGGCGAAAGCCATCACCTGCGGGCTATGCTGTGCGCCTGCCTCAACGACAAGGAAACGTCACATGCAGGTTCGCAAGGGAGTGCGTCGCATCGGCGCGCTGATGCTCGTGTTGCTGGCGACCGGCGCCATGGCCGATACGCCAGGCGCGGTCGAGGTGCCCTCGCCGGAGGCCCAGGCCGAGATCCTCAATCTGCTTGAACGCCAGGCGCTGTATCGCGATCGGGTGGACTGGGCCGCCACCCGCGTACGCCTGCAATCGGCGCAGGGCGACCCGGCGCAACGGCTGGCCGTTCTGCGCGAAGCCATTGCGGTCAGCACGGGCAATCATGGCGGATGGACGACGACCCAGCGCCAGAGCGAATCCCTTGCGCGCGCGCAGCAGGCCGGCGCCGCCGCCGTGGACCGGGCCAAGGCGGCCGATGCGGTGGATATGCGCATCGGCTGGGTGGTCATCGAGGGCTATGCCTCCACGCCGGGCGCGACGCCGCAGGAAAAGTTCCGCCAGGACATCCAGCGTGCCGCGCGGTGGCAGCAGGTCATCCGCAGCAAGGACGACGGCGCGCGCTGTGGCTGGATCGTCGACCTGCGTGACAACAGCGGTGGCAACATGTGGCCGATGCTGCTGGGCATGGCACCGCTGCTGCGCACCTCGGTAGTGAACAACGAAGATGTGGGGTCGTTCGAAACTGCACAGGGGCCGGAGCGCTGGACGTTGACCGCGACCGCCGTGCAGCGTGCAGGCAAGTCGGTGCTGGACTTCGGCCAGTCCGGCTATGTGCTGCGGCAGCCCGGCGCGCCGGTGGCGGTGCTGTTCGGGCCGCGCACCGGCAGTTCGGGCGAGGCCTCGGTGCTGGCGTGGCGTGGTCGTCCGCAGACGCGGAGTTTCGGTCAGCCCACTGCGGGTGTCTCCACTGGCAATGTCGTGCAGACGCTTGCCGATGGCAGTCGCCTGCTGCTGACCACCACCGTGATGCGCGACCGCAATGATCGTGGTGATGGCTTGAAGATCGAGCCCGACCAGCATATCGAGGGTGATGCCGCCACTTTGGCCGCCGCCGAAGCCTGGCTGCTGGCCCAACCCGCCTGCCAGGCCGCTGATCCATGATCCTGATCGGCCAGCAGGAGCGGGTGGTGGTGGTCGGCCCAACCGAAGCCCACCATTGCCTGCGCTGCCAGACGGAAACCGAGTTCGCCCCGCAACTGCGCTACAAAATGGCGCGCATCGACCTGCTGTTTGGCCTCACCTACCAGCGCCGCTACGAGCTGGCCTGCACCCGGTGCGGGCACGGCTGGGTGCTGGATACCGAGACCATGGACCAGCAGCTGGGCGGGGTGCCGATCCCGTGGCGGCACCGCTTCGGCCTGCCGTTGATGCTGGTCGGCGTGGCCGGGCTGGCCGCGCTGGGCTGGCTGTGGCGGCACGGATTCCTCGGTTGAGGAGCGGGCCTGTTAAAGTCTGCCCTGCAACCACGTACCGGAACCGACCATGGACCACGACACCCCGTTCGAACCCCTCAACGACCTCGAGGTGCGCCTTCTGCAGGCCCAGGACGGCACGCTGACCGCATCGCAGTTCCTCGATGGCCTGCTGACCTCGACGGCGTTCGTGCTGCTGGACAAGGCCATCGGCGAAGACGGTGCCTGGGACGAGAGCATCTCGCCGCTGGTGCTGACCAGCGAGAGCGGCGAGCCGATGTTCGCGGTGTTCACCGCGCCCGAGCGCGCGGGCCTGTGGCACGAGCAGCTGCCGCAGTTCGCGCATGCCATGCCGATCGCGGTGCACGCGCTGCTGGCCGGGATCGGCGACGGCGTCGGCCTGGTGCTGAACCCCGGCCTGGACGTGGGCATGGAGATGATTCCCGATGCCGTGGCCCAGCTGAAGCAGCGCGCCGCGGCGATCACCCGCGGGATGGCGCATTGAAGCCAGCGATATAGGGTTGCCGGCCAGCGGCCGGCACTACCCATGGGAGTCGGTGCGCGGCCGCCACGGCGGTTGCGGATCAGCGGGCGGCGGCGATGGCTTTTACGCGCGCCTTGGCCAACGCTTCACCGATGGCCGGGCCCTTCAGATTGGTGGTATCAAGGTCCCGCGCCTGTACTGACAGTGCCGCCTGGTGCAGGCGCTTGAGCGTTTCGCCCTGCGGGTAGTCGGCGTCCTCGAAGCCGAGCCGGCCGCGTTTGTCGGCCTCGCAGCACAGTGCGATGCGGGCCACACGCTCCGGCCGGCGCAGCGCATCACAGCGGCCCAGCAGTTCCAGCACGGTGGCATCGCGCAGTTCATCGATGCGGTGCACGTTCAAATGCTCGCGGCACACCGCTTCAGCCAGCTGCTGGTGTTCGGCAGGAATCTTCAACCGCGCGCACAGTGCCTTCAGCGGTTGGATGCCGCGCTGTTCGTGCATGATGTGGCGCGGCCACTCCTCCGGCGGGGTCAGGCCCTTGCCGAGATCGTGGGTAAGCGCGGCAAAGCCGACCAGGTCATCGCCGGGGGCCAGCTTCGCCGCCATGTCGCTGACCATTTCCTGGTGGATGCCGGTATCGACTTCCGGGTGGAATTCGGCACGCTGCGGCACGCCATACAGCGCTTCCAGCTCGGGCAGGATCGGGCCCAGTGCATGTGCATCGTGCAGCGTGCGCAGGAAGGCGGAGGGCCGCTCACTGACCAGCGCCTTGCGCAGTTCCTGCCAGACGCGTTCCGGCACCAGCGCGTCCAGTTCGCCACTGGCGGCGATCTCGCGCATCAGATCCATCGTTTCCGGCGCAACGGTGAAGCCCAGCGGCGCGAAGCGCGCCATGAAGCGCGCCGCGCGCAGCACGCGCAACGGATCTTCCACGAACGCAGGGCCGACATGGCGCAGCACGCGCTGCTCGATATCACGCACGCCGCCGTAAGGATCGACCAGCGCCCCGCTGTCTTCGTCGCAGGCAATCGCATTGATGGTGAAGTCGCGGCGCTGCAGGTCTTCTTCCAGCGTCACTCCCGGGTCGGCATCGACCACAAAGCCGCGATAGCCGCGGCCGGATTTGCGTTCGGTGCGCGCCAGTGCGTACTCCTCACCGGTCTTTGGATGCAGGAATACCGGGAAATCGCGGCCGACCGCGGTGTAGCCCTGCGCTTCCATCTGCGCGGGCGTGGCGCCAACGACCACCCAGTCGTGGTCGCCGGCGGGGCGCTGCAGCAGGCGGTCACGTACGGCGCCGCCGACAAGATAGATCTTCATGGCTGGAATCATCGCATGCCCGGCGCAGATGCACCGGTGGTGCCGGCCGCTGGCCGGCAACCGCAGTCACCCCGAAGCTGCCGGCCAGCGGCCGGCACTACCGATACAGCGGCCAGCCTGATCCAGGCCAGCAGGCTCATCGTTTCACTCCCCAGGGCGTGGATACCGGGGAATGCCGACCAGCGGCCGGCACTACCGCAGTGCGATCAATCCCCGCCCTGCTCGGCGTTGGCGGCGCAGCTGAAGTTCTTGCGCTTGTCCACCAGGCGGCCCATCAGGCGGTCGCTCAGCGGCAGCGCATCGCCGTTGAGGCGCCAGTCATAGATCACGCTGAAGGCCAGCACGCGCGCCACGTACTCGCGGGTTTCCTTGTAGCTGATGGTTTCGATCCACAGGTCCGGGTCAAAGCCCGGGCGCTGGCTCTGCCAGCGCGCGGTCGGGGTCGGGCCGGCGTTGTAGGCGGCGATGGTCACGTACGGCAGGCCGTCGTACTTGTTCATCAGCTGGCGCAGATAGGCGGTGCCGATGGCGATGTTGGTGTCCGGGTCGTACAGGCTGTCGGCGCCGCCGTAGCCGGTCAGGCCGATCGACTTGGCCACACCGGCACCGGTGGCCGGCAGCACCTGCATCAGGCCCATGGCGTTTGCAGGCGAGCGCGCACGCGGGGTGAACGTGCTCTCGGCGCGGATTTCCGCCGCCACCCAGGCCGGATCGATCGCGTTGCGTGCCGATTCGCGGCGGATGGTGGCGTCGTGGTGCAGCGGGAAGCGCAGGTCGTACAGGCGCTGTTCCTGCGGCTGCTTGCCGAGCGCGAACACGGCGCGGTCGAACCAGCCGTTGTCCTGCGCGACGCGTACCGCGAGGCGGCGCTGGGTGTCATCGAAGCGCGACAGCGCGCTGTTCCATTCGGCCACGGCCCAGCCGGTGCGGTCGATCTGGTACAGCGCCATCGCGCGCTGGATGGCCGGGTCACGCGCGATCACCGCCTGTGCCTGCGCGCTGTCATTCGGCCTCCAGGGGCACAGGGTGTAGCCCTGCTGCAGCTTGTCGGCAGCCAGGAAGCCGTGGAAGGTCGGTGCGCGCGCGGCCTCGCGGAACAGCGGCTGCGCCTGCTGGGACTGGCCGGTCTTCTCCAGCATGCGGCCTTCGAAGTAGCGCCAGCGCGGGTCGCTGCGCTGCTTGCTGCTCATCTTGCGGATCGCGGTCAGTGCCGCCGGCCAGTCACCGCGCGACATCGCCTCGCGCACGCGCCATTCGTGCAGGCGTTCGTCATACGCCGATTCCGGCACTGCGTTGAGGCGGCGTGCCGAATCGGGCAGGTAGGAAGCCACCGTCCACAGCGCGATCTGGTACAGCACCTGGCCCTGCTGCTCGGCACTCAGGCCGAGCGCCTGGGCGTACTGCGGCAACTGCTGTTCGGTGGCGGCCGGGTCGGCCTTGGCCAGCTTGGCCAGGCCGTCGGTGGCGATGCGCCGGCTGCGCTCGTTGCGCGGCCAGTTCAATGCGCTGGCATTGGGCTTGTCGACAAAGGCGGCGTAATTGTTGGCCAGCGCCAGGTCGGTGGCAGGCAGGCCACGTGCGGCGCTGCGCATCACGGCCGGCTGCTGGGCGTCGGCGGCGGCATCGATGCGTTCCCAGCGCAATGCGTCACTCAGTCCGCCCTGTGCCTGCAGCACTGCGAATACCGCGTCGCAGCCGTCCGGCAGCGACTTGCCGTTCTTGCGCCACAGGTCCTGTGCCTCGCTGATCCACTGCGGATCGACCTTGCCCGTCACCTGGCGCGCGGTCAGCTGCGCACAGCGCAGGCCTGCGTTGTCGGTGGGCGCCCAGTTGGCGAGCAGGGTGGGCCAGTCCTGGCGGCGTGCGACCGAGGGCAACCACACGCTGCGGAACGTGTTGGCCACGGCCTGGCCGTCATAGCGCTTGAGGAAGGCCTGGGCCTGCGCGGTATCGACGGTGTCGATGTTGCGGCGCAGGTTGGCGTACTCCAGCCAGCCGTAAGCCGGATGGCGGCTGAGTGCGGCGGCCTGGCCGGGATCGAACTGGCCGCGTTCGGCGGCAGCGATCGCGGCCTTCAGCTGCGCGTTCTGGGTGTCGAGGGACTGGGCATTGGCGCAGCCGATCAGCAGCGAGGTGGCCAAGGGCAGCAGGGACAGGGCGGTCGAAGAGCGTCGGGTCATGGCGCCCAGCATAGCGGGGGCTGGCTGAATTCAGTTTCGCATTGCGTGCACGCCGGGCGTCGGCAACGACAGCTGAACGAACCCGTACAGGCACTGCCGCAGGTGACGGAAGGCGACGTACTGTCGGCCTTGGGCGAACGGCCCGGCTGCACGGAGCGGCACATGGCGTTCAGTAGCGCAGGAAGAAGCGGCCCGCTGGCGGACATCAATGTCACGCCACTGGTGGATGTGATGCTGGTGCTGTTGATCATCTTCATCGTGACCGCGCCGATCGTGGCCCGGCCGATTGCCGTGCAGCTGCCACAGGCCACCGATCGCACGATCGATCGCCCCGAACCGCCACCGCCGATCGAGCTGAGCCTGGACGCTGGCAACCAGCTCAGCTGGAATGGCCAGCCGATGGCCATTGGCGATCTGCAGGTGCGCCTGCAGGCACAGGTGGGCGAACATGCCGGCAACCTGCCGGAGCTGCGCATCGCCACCGATCCGGCGGCCGAGTACGAAGGCATGGCGCGGATTCTGGCCGCTGCCGAGGCCACCGGTATGGAGCGCATTGCGTTCGTGCGGTAGGGCTATCTAAACCGCCGCTCATGGGGAGATTGCGACATGAGCGGCGGATGTGGGTGTCAGTATTGCTGGCAGTAGACTGTGCGACCATCCCAACTGCACGAGATGCGGCTGCTGCTTCCGCGCTGGACGGGGACTCCATACATCTGTGCGGATCTGACCCAGTTGTCCAGGTCACGATGCTGGCCGAAATAGTATTGTCCGGCGTACGAAGGGGCGGAGATCGGGTCGGCGATGGATTCGTCAGGAACCTTGTTGCCTGTGCTGTCGCGACTTTCGCCCTTCTGATACTTGGCTTCGGCCACGTTGTCGGGTGTTACTCGATAAAGCGTCTTTGACCCGTCACGCCATGTGATCATTATTGCTATGGATCCGCCACCTTTGAGACCTGCCCAGTTCAGGGCCGCTTGTTGAATCGAGAGCGCAATGCTGTTCCAGGTTGGGCTTCCCGTATTGGCTCCTGCCAGTTCTGTGGCTAGATACTGGCCAAGTCTGGTTCTCAGTGTGGCTGAGGCGACGATGTCGAAGGTATTGGAGGACTTGTAAGACTCGGGAAACCTCACTCCATTGGTGTTTCCGGGGTTGTCTGGATGCAGCACGACTACTGATCCGCCTCCTGCCATCGCGTGGGCCTCTTCAGGTGACGCTCGAAAGGCTGACGTCGCATCCAGAATTCGTAGGAAGGCCATTTGAATCTGTGCGGGAACCGGTGTCGAAAGTGCGCGCCACTTTCTGATCTCGCGATCATATTCAACTTCGAAGGCGCTCAGTCGGGCTTTTTCGAAGTCCATTACAACCGCCAACCCGGAGCCTGACATCAGGGCTGCATCCTTGGGAGATGCACAGTTGTTGCATTCAATCAGGCCCCCCGCTCTCGATTCGCTTGCCGGGGACAGAAGCAATGCCGTGACAATCGCGACATGGATCATGACGGTGATTGTTTTCACAATTGAGCCTCATGAGAATGACTGGGGTTCTCAGTCTCACCTTGGTCGGCCCCGAAAATCCGTTTGACGAGCAGTTTTCAAACTGTTCCTAAATGTTGTCTGAATTTGCTCCGTAGGTTCAAGCTAGTCGATGCATGTAGCTCTGTCATCGAGATGGCAGGATCCGAAAGAGCAGACATTGAGTGCCTCACGTTCGCACGGTGATCCCGGCGATCTGCAGTCCATCATTGCAAGAGCTCCTCCCTACGGGTTACTCACCATCTTGGTATGAGTTCCAGCTAGAAAGCGATCTGATCGACACCGTCAACCGATGGCAACGGCGATCATCATGCTGCCGATGGCGAAGGCGCATTGTCGTTGGACGGATCGGCAAGAGCACTTGTCCAATTGCGGGAAAGCCGGGAAACGGCTGTCGCACCTGGCATTAACGACGTTCGCAGCGAACAGTATCGTCCGGTCATAACCTGCAGCTATCTGACGTAATCGGCCTGCAATTGCGTCAATTCCGCGTGAAATAGTGTCGATCATCACGCCGTGATTTTTACCACTTGTTTACAAAGGAGACGCTGCCGCCACGCAGGGGGGAGCGCGGCAGTCCATGTCCCGACATTCCTTTGGAGAGAGAGCGAATGATTCACCTGCATCACCGCCCGTTGGCGGTTGCCGTTGCGCTGTGCGTGACGGCCCTGGCACCGTTGGGTGCCGCTGCGCAATCCACCACCAACCTCGATGCGGTGGAAGTGACCGGTACCCGCATCAAGCGCGCTGAAGTCGAAGGCCAGGTGCCGATCCAGACATTGACGCGCGGTGACATCGAACGCACCGGCCTGACCTCGATCGGCGAAGTGCTGCAGCAGCTCACCGGTTCCGGTTCGGCGCTCAACGCCAAGTTCAACTCGTCCGGCAACTTCGGTTTCCCGCCCGATGGCAGTGGCGTGGGTGCCGGCTCGGCGCAGGTCGATCTGCGCCACCTGGGGGCCAAGCGCGTGCTGGTGCTGGTCGATGGCATCCGCTGGGTCAATGAGTCGTCCGCCTCCGGCGTCGGCTCGGCTACCGATCTCAATACCATTCCGCTGGCCATCGTCGAGCGCATCGAGGTGCTGGAAGATGGCGCGTCGTCGCTGTACGGCTCCGATGCCATTGCCGGCGTGGTCAACATCATCACCCGCCGTGACTTCGATGGTGGGCAGGTGACGCTGAACTACGGCGAGTACAGCAAGGGCGACGGCACGCAGAAGGGCGTGGACCTGGCCTGGGGCAAGAGTGGCGACCGCTTCAGCCTGTTCCTGGGCGCCAGCTGGACCAAGCAGGATCCGGTATTCGCCAAGGACCGCGAGCAGTCGCGCTTCCCGATTCCCGGCACCGGCCTGGCGTTCGGCAGCGGTGGCATTCCGCAGGGCCGTTTCATGTTCACCGACCCGAACACCGGTGCGGTGCAGAACATCGTGCCCAATACCGGCGTGAGCAATCCGCGCTACGACGGCAGCGCCGGCTGCAGCCGCACGGATGACTACCACTGCTTCACCACCGCCGACCGCTTCAACTTCGCCGAATACAACATGGTGCTGACGCCGTCGGAGCGCAAAGGCCTGTTCGGTCAGTTCCGCTTCGACATCACCGACAACGTGCAGTGGTACGTCAAGGCACTGGGCAACCGTCGTGAGTCGACCAACCAGGCCGGCCCGGAGCCGCTGTTCTTCGGCCCCGATGGCGCGACCGGCAATCCGCTGGCCGACAACATCGTGGTCTCGCGCCTGAATCCGTACAACCCGTTCGGCTTCGATCTGGTTTCCGGTGACAACATGAGCCTGATCGGTCGTCGCCCGGTGGAAGGCGGTGCGCGCGTGTTCAAGCAGAAAGTGGACACCACTTACTTCGCCACCGGCCTGGTCGGTGACTTCCATGCCGCCGACCGCAGCTGGTACTGGGATGTCAACGGCATGTACAGCAAGAACAAGGCCGAACAGACCAACTACGGCAGCTATGACATCTACAAGGTGAACATGGCGCTGGGCGATCCGTCCGTCTGTGCGGCCACGCCGGGCTGCGTGCCGTTGAACATCTTCGGCGGCGTCGGTTCGATCACCCCGGACATGCTGAAGTGGATCCAGCCGGTGGTGCGCGACCGCAGCCAGAACGAACTGAGCCTGTTCACCGCCAACCTGTCCAGCGAGCTGTTCTCGCTGCCGGCCGGTCCGGTATCCTTCGCCACCGGCTTCGAGTACCGCAAGTACAAGGGCTCCTACCAGCCCGATCCGCTGACAGTGATCGGCCACTACAACGGCGTGCCGTCGCAGCCGACCTCCGGTTCCTACGACGTCAACGAGGCCTACCTGGAGTTGAGCGTGCCGATCTTCGCCGATTCCTCGTTCGGCAAGAAGCTGGACCTGAGCCTGGCCGGCCGCTATTCGGACTACTCCACCTTTGGTGGTGAATTCACGCCCAAGTACGGCCTGCGCTGGCAGGTGACCGATGACTTCGTGCTGCGCACCACCTACGCCGAGGGCTTCCGCGCACCGTCGATCGGTGAACTGTACGGCTCGGCGGCGCGTGCCGACCTGCAGCTGTTCGACCCGTGCTCGGTGGGTCTGGGCGGCACTCCGCCGCGTGGCAGCGCCGCCAACTGTGCCGCGCTGGGCGTGCCGGCCGGCTTCCAGCAGGCCAACTCGCAGATCTCGGTGACCACCGGCGGCAACCGTGAGCTGGAGCCGGAACGCTCGCGCAGCTTCAGCGCCGGCTTCGTGTGGAGCCCATGGTTCGGCAACAATGCGTCGTGGTCGGAGCGCTTCGACGTGGAAGTGACCTTCTACCGCCACGCCATCGATGGTGCGATCCAGGCGATCAACGCGCAGACCCAGCTGGACCTGTGCGTGGATACGCTGGACCCGATCTACTGCGATGGCATCACCCGTGCCAGCACCGGTGCGGTCAGCAGCTTCAACAACCGCCTGACCAACCTGGGTTCGATCAAGACCGACGGCTGGGACGTGGATCTGTTCTGGACCCTGCCGCAGACCTCCATCGGCCAGTTCAAGCTGGCGTGGAAGAACACCTTCGTCGGCCGTTACGAGGCCACCGGCGCGGCCGGGCAGAAGCAGCCGCAGAAGCCGGGCGTGGAAGTGGCCGACAGCTCGATTCCGGAGTGGACCAGCAATGCCAGCATCGGCTGGACGATGGACCGCTGGAGCGCCAACTGGACGGTGCGGCACATTTCCGAGCTGACCGAGAACTGTGGCGATGCCGCGGCCTTCCCGGTGTGCAGCAACCAGGCAGCGGGCACCAACACGCTGTCGGCCACCACCTTCCACGACATGCAGGTGGGCTACAAGATCGACTGGATGAAGGGGCTGCAGCTGACGGCCGGCCTGAACAACGTGTTCGACAAGGATCCGCCGATCTGCCTGTCGTGCTCGTTGAACGGCTACGACGCTTCGACCTACGACATCCCGCGTGGCCGCTACTGGTACCTGCGCGCGGATCTGCGGTTCTGATGAGGGACCGGTGCCGGGCATTTCCCGGCACCGGTCATCAGGCATCAATCCGGAATGTCCTGTTCCGGGGCGTCCTGCTCAAGGGCCGCGCGGCGGAAGGCTGTGCGCGCCCAACCCAGCCCGACCACGATCATCATCGGCCCAGCCGCGAAGGCGGGCAGTGACGGGATGCGGAACTGCGATTGGTGCTCGATCAGCAGGTTGTAAAGGATCCAGGCAACCAACAGCAGGCCTATGACCGCACACAACAGCCCGAACAGCACCTGCGGAACGCCCATTGCCAGGCCGAGCGCTCGCTCGGTACGGGTGGGGCTGGGGATGGCACGCAGTTCACGGCCCAGATCGAACCAGGACAGGATGGCGGCGGGCAGGCCGATCAGCAGAAGCAGGATGAAGTAGCCGTTGCCGGTGCCGATCATCAGCGGTGGCGACGAGAACAGGGCCATGAGCGAGAGACCGAGTTTCGTGCGGGTGCGCATGGCCGGTCGTCCTTGAAGGGGAGGCGCAAGGTGTCCGGATGGCACGGGTCGAAGCTGCAGGCCACCGTGTCCGCGACGCTACACCTGCCGGGGCGCCGCCGCAACGAGGGCGCTGAGCGTCCCCGTTGTAGAGTCGAGCCGTGCTCGACTGCCCTCTGTGGCCGAGTCGGGCATGGCTCGACGCTACAAAGCCGGTTGGATCAGAACGACCAGGTGAACGTCAGCGAGCCGTTGCGGCCATCGCCATACGCACCGTAGCCGTTGATCTGCGACAGGTACTTCTTGGCCAGCAGGTTGTTGAGGTTGGCCTGCACGCTGAACTCCGGCGAGATGCGGTAGCGCACGAAGGCGCTGACCAGTGCATAGCCACTCTGCTCGATGCGGCCGTAGGCAGGCACCGCGTAGTAGATGCGGTTCTGCCAGTTGGCACCGCCACCGACGGTCAGTTCCTGCAGCGACTGCGGGGTGTAGCTGGTGAAAAGCTTCAGGGCGGTCTGCGGCAGGTTGGTGTTGATGTCGGCGTCGTTGATGTCCTTGGCCACGTAGCGCGAGGCGCCGAAGGTGGCATTCCAGCCCGGTGCCAGTTCACCGTTCACCTCGAACTCGAAGCCACGGCTGACGGTGCCGCGTGCGGCGCGATAGGCGAACTCGTTCGGGCTGCCCTGCACCGGCTCGCCGGTGGCTTGGCCGACGTTGTCCTGTTCGATGCGGAAAAGCGCCAGCGAGGCATTCAGGCGGTTGTCGAACCATGCCCTCTTGACGCCCACCTCGTAGCTCTTGCCATCGACCGGATCGAGATAGCTGCCGTCGCGATCCTTCAGCGTCTGCGGCTGGAAGATCTCGGTGTAGCTGGCGTAGGTCGAGTACGTATCGTTGATGTCGAACACCAGCCCTGCATACGGCGTGGTGACCTTGTGTGCGCGGTCGGCGCCTTCGCCTTCGCTCTTCCAGTCGGTGTAGCGGGCGCCGATGATCAGCTTCAACGGATCGGCCAGTGACAGGCGTGCGGCGGCGTAACCGGCCTTCTGGGTGATGGTGCCCTGGCTGGCCAGTGCCAGCGGGTTCCAGTTCGGCTCGCTGATGTTGCCGGTCCAGTGCAGGTAGCTGGTGAACGGGTCCCAGGTCTTGCCGGCGCCACCGACCTGGTAGTCGCCGTAGTTGGCATAGTCGCGCTTGTTGTAGCTCAGTCCGGCCATGAACTGGTGCTCGCGGCCGAACAGCTGGAACGGACCGTCAACGTAGCCATCAACACCGGTGACCTTGCGCTCAGTGTTGTAGAAACCCGCGGAAGGCGAGATGCCCGTGCCGTTGGTTCTGTCGAAGTTCGATGCGCCCGTGGTCCAGTCGTTGTATGCCGGGTAGAACAGCTTGTCGTCGGCCTTGGTCTCATCGTGCGTGGCACCGACCTTGAACTTCCAGCCATTGCTGAAGGCGTGCTGCAGGGTGGCGAACGCGCGCTTGCTGGTGGTGTCCCAGTAGGTCCAGTTCGGGCTGGCGTTGAACGATTCGTCATAGCCGGTGCGCGAGCCATCGGAGTACAGCATCGGGAAGCCGCCCCAGGTCGCGCCGTTGGCGCGCTTCTGCTGGTAGTCGTAGCCCACGCTCAGCTGGGTGTCCGGGGTCAGGTCGGCGTCGATGACCGCATAGCCCAGCGTCTTGCGCTGGTTGTAGCGATCCATCTGGCCGTCGGTGTCCAGGTAGCTGCCAATCACGCGGCCGCGCACGGTGCCGCTGGCGTTCAGCGCACTGCCCACGTCCACCGTGGTGCGGGTGCGGCCCCAGCTACCGACGTTCACCGAGACGCTGCCGGTCAGTTCGGCGCTGTCGGCATGCTTGCGGATCAGGTTCACCGACGCGGACGGATTGCCGGCACCACTGAGCAGGCCGGTGGCACCACGCACTACTTCCACGCGGTCGTACAGCGCCAGGTCCAGGCCGGAATCACCGTAGCTCCAGTTCTGCACCATCTGCGTCGGCAGGCCATCGAACTGGTAGGCATCGATGTAGAAACCGCGCGCGTAGAACTCGGTGCGTTCGCTGTCGGACTGGGTGCTGGTCACGCCGGTGGTGTTGGCCAGCACGTCGATGATGTCGTCGAGGTTCTGATCTTCGATGCGCTGGTGGCTGATGATGCTGATCGACTGCGGGATCTCGCGCGGGGCCAGGTCGAAGCGGGTACCGGCCGAGGTGCGGCGCACCGAATAGCCTTCGGCGCGTTCACCCTTCACCACCACCTTGTCGAGGTTGGTCGGATCGGCGGCGGTTTCGGCGAAGGCGGCCGGGGCCACGGCGCAGAGAACGGCGAGCACGGCAACGGACAGCCGTTGTGGCTGCGGCGTACGGAAGACGGAACGGGTCATGGGGGTCCTGGACGAGCACGCGCGCCCGGCCGGCATCCAGAGGCGAGGCGCTACGGGTGGGAAACGGACGGGCAGGCCGTCCTGGCACCACCGAAAACGAAAGAAATGGTAATACGAACTATTCCCATTTACAAATCATGAGCGAATCGACCCGATGATCCGGGTGTGGGCTGGGTCAGCGCAGCAGCGGGAGTGGATCGCGCGCGCCGTCGGTGCCGTAGATGCCCCAGTGCAGGTGCGGCGGAGTGCCCTTGGCGTTGCCACTGTCGCCGACATGCCCGAGCAGATCGCCGGGCTGCACCACCTGGCCGCGTGCCAGGCCTTCGGCCCAGTCGTCCAGGTGGGCGTAGTAGTAGCGTTCGCGCGCCGGCCCGATCACCCAGACCTGGCGCCCGCCGAGCCCGCGTTCGCTGACATCCGCGATGACACCGGCCGTGGCGCTGCGCACCGGTGTGCCACGCCTGGCGAAGATGTCGATGCCGGCGTGGGAGCGGTCACGGCCGCGCGGAGCGCCGAACGTATCGGCGATCTGCCGGGGACGGACGCCCTCCACCGGCACCGGAAGTTCGGTGGCCGGCGGCATCCGCGAGAGTGCCCACAGCATCTTTGGCGCGGCCGCCCACGGGCTGTTCCATAGCGCCATCGCCGCAACGAGGGCAATGGCCAGCCACAGGCCGCGCAGCAACCAGCGGCGCAGGCGACGGGCGGGGGAGGGCGTTGTGCTCATGGTTTTCGATTGTAGAGTCGAGCCATGCTCGACTGCTGTTGCCTTGCGGCCCCAAAGCCGTCGAGCATGGCTCGATGCTACGGCACAGGCAGCAGCGGCACCTCGAAACTCCGCTTCAGCGTGCCCAGTGCCACCGATGTGCGGAAGCGTTCGATGTTGTCATCGCTGCCGAACACCCGCTCGGTGATCGCCTCGTATTCTTCCATCGACGCGGCCGAAAGCAGCAGCAGGAAATCGCCATCGCCGGTGATCGAGTAGCACTGCTGTACCGCAGGGTCGTCCTGCACGCGTCGCTTGAACGGCGCCACGCGTTCGCGCTGCTCGCTGACCACGCGCACCTCGACGATGATGGTCAGCGGCCGACCGATCCTGGCTGCGGCGACGACCGCCACGTTGGCGGCGATCACGCCACTGTCCTGCAGGCGCTTGATGCGGCGTTGCACGGCCGGCGTGGACAGGTGCACGGCCTCGGCGATTTCGCGCTGCGGCAGGGTGTTATTCCGCTGCAGGAGGTCGAGGATGGCGCGGTCGAAGCTGTCGAGCACGGGAGCGATGGCCATGGCGAGCAGAAGTTGCACGAACAGGCTGTCAATTGAGCCAAGTGCTCGGCGCCGGCGCAATAGACTTTGCGCATGCAGACCTCACGACTCGCGCCGATGTTGCCGGCGCTGGCGGTGCTCGGCTCGGTCACCTCGCTGGCCATCGGCACCTCCTACGCAAAACACCTGTTCCCGCTGATCGGTGCGCAGGGCACGAGCGCGCTGCGCGTGGGCTTTTCAGCGCTCTTGCTGCTGCTGTTCTGGCGGCCATGGCGCTGGAAGACCAGCCGCCCGGATGCCATCACCATCCTGCGCTACGGGCTCACCCTGGGCCTGATGAACCTGCTGTTCTACATGGCCCTGCGCACCATTCCCTTCGGCATCGCGGTGGCCATCGAGTTCACCGGGCCGCTGACGGTGGCGATGCTGTCATCACGACGTCCGATCGATTTCCTCTGGGTAGGCTGCGCGGCGGTGGGGCTGCTGTTGCTGCTGCCGATCGGCGGTGGCCCCGCGCTGGACCCGGCCGGCGTGCTGTACGCGATGGGCGCTGCGGCCTGCTGGGGCCTGTACATCGTGTTCGGCAAGCGTGCCGGTCATCTGCATGCCGGGCACTCGGTCTCGCTGGGGCTGCTGGCGGCGTCTCTGGTGGTGGTACCGGTGGGCGTGGTGCATGCCGGTGCGGCGCTGCTCGACCCGAAGATCCTGGCGGCGGGCCTGCTGGTGGCACTGGTGTCCAGCGCGATCCCGATGTCGCTGGAAATGATGGCGCTCAAGCGCCTGCCGAAGGAGACCTTCGGCATCCTGATCAGCATGGAGCCGGCGGTGGCCGCGCTGTGGGCGATGCTGTTGCTGCACGAGCACCTGCACGGGCTGCAGTGGCTGGCGATCGGCTGCACGGTGTTGGCCTCGGTGGGCAGCACGATGACCGCGCGGCGGTTGAAGGCACCCGTCACCGCCTGAAAAAGGGGACGGAGGGGATTAAGTCGTTTGTGCCCCGATTTAGGGGGCGCCGGGCGGCGCCCGGCGCAGAGCGTGCGGACCAACGGTCCGCACCTACCGTAACGGCGAGTCAGCGCAGGGCGTCGGCCGGGACGTCGATCTGCATCGCCAGGGCGAGGTGATCGGAGAACGCGGCCGGTACGGCTTCCACGGTGCGGGTCTGCAGGCCGCTGCTGACCAGGATGTGGTCGATGGCGCGGTCCGGGCGCCAGCTGGGGAAGGTCGGCACGATGCAGCCCGGGGGCTGCAGCCGGGTCTTCTGGTACAGCACCTGCATTTCCGGGCGCTCGGCCAGGCAGTTGAAGTCGCCCATCAGCACCGCGTTGGGGTGGTCGGACAACAGCTCGGCGATGAAGCCCAGCTGCGACATCCGCGATCCCGCGCCCAGCGACAGATGGGCCACAGCCACCGCCAGGCCATCGGCGCCATCGCCGAACTTGGCCAGCAGCACGCCGCGCCCGCCGATGCGGCCGGGCAGGGCGTGATCCTGCACTTCAACCGGTTCCAGCTTGCTCAACAGGCCGTTGGCGCTGGAGGCGACCCCACCCATGCGCCGGTTCGGCTGGTGGCTCCAGTAATTGAAGCCGGCGCGCTGGGCCAAATAGTGGGTCTGGTTGGTGAAGCCCGAGCGCAGGCTGCCCGGGTCGGCCTCCTGCAGGCCGACGATGTCATGGTCGCGCGCCAAGGTGGCGATCGCGTCAAGGCTGCTGCGCTTGCGACCCGCCGGCAGCGCATGTGACCAGCTGCGGGTCACATAGTCGCTGTAGCGGCGGGTACTTGAGCCGGCCTGGATGTTGGCCGTCAGCAAGCGCAGGGTCCGTGTACGGGGGGAATTCACGGCCGGGAAACGCTTCTCTTGGATCAGTGAGCCTGGGCCGCACCGCGTTCGCGGGCGATCAGGTGGTCGGCGATGCGCAGCATGTCCGGGAAGCTCTTGCCCTTCACCAGGTACTTGCCGTTGACGATGATCGATGGGGTGCCGCTGATCTGGCTGCGCTGCGCGAACTGCTTGGCCGAGTTGGTCTTGGCATTCACCGCGAAGCTGCCCATGGTGGCGGCGAACTGCTTCGGATCCACGCCGTAGGCACCGTAGAACTTGGCGATGTCTTCGACCGAATCACGGCCGCGCTCGCCCTTCAGGGTCTTCTGCGAGTGGATGGCGGCGTACAGCGCTTCGTGGGTCTTCTCCTGCACGCCCAGGGTCTGCGCGGCGTAGAAGGCACGGGCGTAGTCATCCCAGGTGCCGCCGAACATGGCCGGCACGTAGACGAAGTTCACGTCGCTCGGCAGGCCGGCCTTCCACGGGCCGACCAGCGGCTGGAATGCGGCGCAGGCCGGGCAGACGTAGCCGAAGATCTCGGTCACTTCGATCTTGCCGGTGGCCGGCTGGAACGGCTGGCCGTTCGGGATCACCTGGTAGTCGGCACCTTCCACCGGGGCCGGGCCGGTCAGTGCGGCGGTGGTCGGGGCCGGTGCGGTGGCCGGAGCAGTTTCGGCCGGGGCCTTCTCGCCTTCAGCGGCAGCCGGCGCGGCGCCTTCGCTGCCCGCCGCCGGCGCAGCAGCCGGTTCGGTGGTGGCTGCCGGTGCTGCAGCCGGTTCGGCCGGGGCCGCAGTGGTGTTGGTGCTGCCGTCATCAGCCTTGCAGGCAGCCAGGATCGGCAGCAGCGCTGCGAGGGCGAGGGCGTAACGGATCTTCATGGAAACGTCTCCAGCATCTGGAATGGTGGGGCCGGCGCCAGGCGCCGGCCAGAGGGAAATGATGACATGCGGCGGCGACAGCGCCGTGTCGGTGGTGTGTGTTGGTTCAGCGGCCGCGGGCAGCGCGGGCCTGGGCGATCAGCGCCGAGGCGATGCGCAGCTGGTCGTCGAAGCTGTTGCCACGCACCAGGTACTGGCCGTTGATGATCAGCGCCGGGGTCCCCGGGATCCTGGTGCGCTGGGCGAACGCGCGCGCGGCATCGACCTTCTTCTGTACGGCGTCGCCACGCAGGGCCTGGAGGTAACGGTCCGGGGTCACGCCATACGCCTTGTAGAAGGTGGCTAGCTCATCGGCCGAGACGTTCTGCATCGGCAGCGATCCCTGCTCGTGCAGGGCCTTGAACACGGCAGCGTGGCTGCGCTTGGCCACGCCGACCTCGTCGGCGGCGTAGTAGGCCAGTGCCCAGGCATCCCAGGCGCCACCGAAGGCAGCCGGGACCGGGGTGAAGCGCACGTCGGCCGGCAGCTTGGCCGCCCAGGCTTCCAGCTGCGGTTCGAAGTGGGCGCAATGCGGGCAGGTGTAGCCGAAGACCTCGACCACCTCGATCTTGCCGGCCAGCGGCTGGAACGGGCCCGGCTGGGCGATGCGCTCGTAGTCTTTGCCCTCGACCAGCGGGGCATTGGCGGGGGTAGCGGCGCAGGCTGCCAGCGGCAGCAGCACCAGCACGGACAACAGCAGGCGGGAAATCAACCTCATCGACACGCATCTCCGTTGAAAAAAGCAACGCCGGCGCGGTCGCCGGCGTGAAGGAAACATACCGCAGGCGCGGGCCGTGGTGGCGGCCCGGGCCGACCAGTGGTGGTCAGGGGGCGGCAGCCGGTTGCGCCGACGGGGGGGCAGTGGCCACATCGTCGGCCTTGTTGTGCAGGCCCTGCAGGTAGCTCGACAGCGCCTGCACCTCCTGCTCGCTCAGCTTCTGCGCGACTGTCGCCATGATCTGGAAGTGGGCCTTGTCGGTCTCGTTGGTCTGGCCGGCCTGGTATTCCTGCAGGCGGCGCGCGACATAGCTGGCGTGCTGACCACCGATGTGCGGATAGGCCGGACCCGGATTACCGGCACCGCTGGGGCCGTGGCACGCCATGCAGGCCGGCAGGCCGCGCTTGGCGTCGCCGCCACGGTACAGCTGCTGGCCGATCTCGTAGAACTTCATGCCCTTGTACGGGCCGTCGGTGACTGCCGTGTCATCGGCGATGCCGGCGGTGGCCTTCTGCGTGGCGAAGAACGCGCCGATGTCGCGCATGTCCTGCGGGGTGAGATTCTGCACGAACGGCACCATCGCCACCGCCGCACCGGAGCTGCGCTGCCCATTGGCGATCAGGGCCATCTGCTGGGCGACGTAGCGTTCGCTCTGGCCGGCGATGGACGGGTACATCTCCACCGTGGAATTGCCGTCGGCGCCATGGCAGGCCGCGCAGGCCGAGGCCTTGGTCTGGCCGGCCTTGGCATCGCCCCAGTGGGTCTTGCTGAAATCCACCTCCAGCGAGGCGGTGTTGATCGGCCCGTTGTCGGGCAGCGGGGTCAACGTGGTCTGCGCGAACGCAGCAGCGGCAACGACTACAGCAGTGGCAAGGGCGGATACGGCAAGAACGCGAGCGTGGCGCATGCTGAAGCTCCGTATGGACCGGGCCGGGCGGTGGCCGCCGGCATCGCCCGGATTATCAACGCCGTTTCCGCGCACGGTCAACGCAGCAGTGCAGCAAAATGCCCGCAGGGGCCGCCGGCACGGGCGCGCGGCGCCGCAACATGCGATCCTAGGCACATGTCATTGCTCATCGAACGCGCCCGTTACCACCTTTCGGCCCACAACGTGCGGCAACTGCCGCCCGACGAAGGGGCCGAAGTGGCCTTCGCCGGCCGCTCCAACGCCGGCAAGTCCAGTGCGCTGAACGCGCTGACCCGCCAGAACGCCCTGGCCCGTGTCTCCAAGACCCCTGGCCGTACCCAGCAGCTGGTGTTCTTCCAGGTCACCCCGGAAGCGCATCTGGTCGACCTGCCAGGTTATGGCTATGCAAAGGTGCCGCTGGACCTGCAGGCGCACTGGCAGGCCTTCATCGACAAGTATTTCCGCACCCGCGAAGCCCTGAAGGGGCTGGTGGTGGTGATGGACATCCGCCATCCGCTGAAGGACTACGACCGGCAGATGCTGTCCTACGCCGTGCAGCGCGGCCTGCCGGCGCACGCCCTCCTGACCAAGGCCGACAAGCTCAGCCGCAGCCAGCAGATGCAGTCCCTGCAGAAGGTGCGCAAGGAACTGCAATCGGCCTACGGCGACAGCGTCAGCGTGCAGGTGTTCTCCGGCGAAGACCGTACCGGCGTGGACGAAGCCCGCGGCGTGATCGGCGGCTGGCTGGGGCTGGAATAAGGCATTTCCGGTCGCCCGGCTGGCAGCCGGGCGCTACCCGATCGGTGGGTGCCGACCTTGGTCGGCACACCCTCACAACGGCGAATACTCCGCCGGCACCCACGCATAGGCCTTACCCTCGCCACGCACATGGCCCAGGCCGGGGAACGGCAGGTGCGCACCGGCCACCCACCAGCCGTTGGCGGTGGCCTGCTGCAACAGCGCCCGCCGGCTGGCGATGGCCGCCTTGCGGTCCGAATCCGCCTCGAATGCCGCTTCCGGATGCGCGAACTGCACCGCGTGGAAGTGCAGCACATCGCCCCACACCAGCAGTGACTGGCCCTGGCTGTCGAACCGGTAGGAGACATGGCCGGGGGTATGGCCATGGGTGTCCATCGCCACCGCGCCGCCGGGCAGGGCGTCGCCGGGGCTGAAGGTGCGCAGGTGGCCGCTGGCCTGGTATGGCGTGACCGCATTGCGTGCCAGCGGGAAGGCGAAGCGCACGCCCTTTGGCACGGTGCCCTCGCTGGCCGGGTTGAGCCAGTAATCGGCATCGGCCTTGGACAGCCACACCGTGGCATTGGGATAGGCCGGCTTGCCCTGCGCGTCGAGTACGCCGCACAGGTGGTCCGGATGGGCGTGGGTCAGCAGCACCTCATCCACCTCGGCCGGGTCGACGCCGGAGGCGCGCAGATTGCCCAGCACCTGGCCCAGGCCGGGGCCAAAGCACTGCGCGGTGCCGGTGTCGACCAGGGTCAGGTGGTTGCCCTGGCGGATCAGGAACGCATTGATCGCGGTCTGCAGGCCCTTCTTGTCTTCCGGCACGTAACGGCCTTCCAGCAGGCGGCTGACCAGCGTCGGCGGCACGTCCACCACTTCCTGCCGGCCGAGCGCGACCACGCCGTCGAACAGGGCGGTGACCTGCAGCGCACCGATGCGCTGGTGATAGACACCAGGCACCTGCTGGGTGGGGGCGGGCGAAGTGGCCTCGGCCAGCGCGACCAGCGGCAGGGACGACAGGGCCAGCAGCAGGGCGCCGCGCAGCGGCAGGGGACGCAGGGTCATGGCGGTTCTCGGTGGATGACGGGCGGTTCCGTTGCCGCATAGCGTGCCGTGGCCGACGTGTGCACGGCGCTCAAACCACTGCGCGGAATGCTCAGGGAAGGGGTGTTGTCTGCAGGGCTGCGCCCTGCACCCGCAGAGGCAACGGCCGCAGCCAAAGCAACGTCAAAAACTGGTTTCCTGTGGGATGGCGGGGTGGGTCCGGTTGCGGGAGACGCCGTAAACCCGTCCATGGGGGCTTGGCCGCGGCATCCATGCCGCGGACACTCCCGCAACCGGACCCACCCCGCCTTCGACAGTTTTCCGCGATCTGTCAGCTCGTGGGGTCAGATCCGTTTTCCGCAGGAAAACGGATCTGACCCCAGAGTTTCATTCGATATCTGACAGATGTGTCGACCAAGGTCGACACCTACCAACAGTCGCGAAGATCTGTCAGAGGTGGGGCGGTGTGGGTGGGCAGGACCGTTGGCGCCATGGATGGCGCCATCGAGCCCCCATGGATGGGTTTACGGCGTGTCCTGCCCACCCACACCGTCCCGCCCTCCCACGGATAGCCGCTGTTGCTGTTGCTTTCGCTGTTGCCGTTGCCTCTGCAGGTGCAGGGCTGCAAGCCCTGCCGAACCCCCTCAAATGTCTGTGGGAGCCAGTCCGTACTGCTCGGCGAAGCGCTTGCTGAAACTCGCCGCAGACCGGTAGCCCGCGCGCGCTGCCACGGTCTTCAACGGCAGGTCCGTCGTGTAGAGCAGCTGCATGCCATGCGCCAGCCGTGCCTCGGTGAGCAGCTGGCGCAGGCTGGTGTCCTCGGCGGCAAGACGGCGGCGCAGTGTCGCGCCGCTCAACGCGAACTGTTCTTCCACATCGCGCGATTGCCAGTCGCGTGCTGGTTCGGCGGCGATGCGGTCGCGGATCTGTTCGCCCAGGCTCGGTGCCTGCGGCAGCAGCAGGTTGCCGTGGCCCTGCCGGCACAAGGTCAGTACCAGCGAGGCCAGGGCCAGCCGCGCTTCGCTGTAACGACCGTCCTGCAGCGATTGCCGCCACTGGCGCAGCACCGCGCCATGATCGATCAACGGCAGTCGCGCCATCACCTGGCCTGGCGCGGGAAGCTCCTCGCTCCACAGCGTGCGAGCGGCCGCCAGCACTTCGGCACACAGCGGCACGATGGCGCTGAGGTAGCGGCCACTGCGTGGGTCGGGGGTGTTGACTACATCGATGCGGCAGCGCTGGGTCAGCAGCAGGATGTCGCCGGGGATGAACTCCAGCGACTGGTGCGCGGTACGCACCTGCTTGCGGCCTTCCAGCAGGATCGCGAACTGCGGTTGCGGAATCTCCACCGAGCTGGCGCCATGTTCGCGCCGCGCGGTGATGCACGCATAACCTTCGGCGCGTGCGCAGCCGGCCAGACTGGCCATCTCGGCCAGCAGTGCGGTAACTGGCGGCAGCATGCCGGTCATGTCACCGGGGCGCCGAACAGGCGACCGACGCCTGCAGCGGCGGCCATTGCCAGTGCACCCCAGAACATCACCCGGATCGCGCCGCGTACCGGCGGGGCGCCGCCGGCCTGGGCTGCCACCGCGCCGGTCAGACACAGGCCGAGCAGGGTACTGGCCGTGGTCATCAGTGCGACCTTGTCGACCGGCGCCAGCAGGGCGGTCATCACTGGCAGCGCCGCACCGCAGGTGAACGCACCGGCCGAGGCCAGCGCTGCCTGCAGCGGACGGGCGCGCAGGGTATCGGTGATGCCCAGTTCGTCGCGGGCGTGGGCACCCAGCGCATCGTGGGCGGTAAGCTGTTCGGCAACCTGCCGCGCCAGCGCAGGCTCCAGGCCGCGGTGGCGGTAGATCGCGGCCAGCTCCTCCAGTTCGCTGTGCGGATCGTCGCGCAGCTCGCGCTTTTCCATTGCCAGGTCGGCCGCTTCGGTGTCGGCCTGGGTCTGCACCGAGACATATTCGCCCGCCGCCATCGACATCGCGCCGGCCACGGTACCCGCCACGCCGGTGGCCAGGATGGTCGCAGCCGAGGCGCCGCTGGCGGCCACGCCGACCACCAGGCCAGCCACCGAGACGATGCCATCGTTGGCGCCCAGCACGGCGGCTCGCAGCCAGCCGACGCGCTCGGAGCGATGCAGTTCGGGGTGTCGTGAATGGCGGCTCATGGCTCTGAGTGTACGAGGGTCAAGAGGGCGTCGGTAGGATGCTGAAACCCGTCACCGTCGCATGACGCAACGGGGTGCCACGCTATAGTGCGCCCTTGCGATGGAAGGCCGCGAGCCCCACATCCCCCGCCACCGTCCAGCGAGCCTTTCCCTTGTCGAGCCCCAGCCACGTCGCCGATACCCCCATTACCGACCGCTCGCAGCTGGTGGAGGTGATCGCCTCCGGCGAGAAGCCCCGCGCGCAGTGGCGCATCGGCACCGAGCACGAGAAGTTCGGGTTCCGCCTGGATGACCTGCGCCCGCCGACCTTCGAAGGCGAGCGCGGCATCGAAGCGCTGCTCAACGGCCTGGTCCGCTTCGGCTGGGAGCCGGTGCAGGAGAACGGCAACACGATCGCCCTGCTGCGCGATGGCGCCTCGGTGACGCTGGAACCGGCCGGTCAGCTGGAGCTGTCCGGTGCGGCGCTGGAGACCATCCACCAGACCTGCGTGGAGACCGGCACCCACCTCAACGAAGTGGCGCAGGTGGCCGGCGAACTGCAGCTGGGTTTCCTCGGCATGGGCTTCCAGCCGAAGTGGAAGCGCGACGAGATGCCCTGGATGCCCAAGGGTCGCTACAAGATCATGCGTTCGTACATGCCCAAGGTCGGTTCGCTCGGCCTGGACATGATGACCCGCACCTGCACGGTACAGGTGAACCTGGACTACGCGACCGAAGCGGACATGGTGAAGAAGTTCCGCGTATCGCTGGCGCTGCAGCCGATCGCCACCGCGCTGTTCGCCGATTCGCCGTTCACCGAAGGCAAGCCCAACGGCTACCTGAGCTACCGCTCGCACATCTGGACCGACACCGACGCTGACCGCACCGGCATGCTCGACTTCGTGTTCGAGGATGGCTTCGGTTACGAGCGCTATGTCGATTACCTGCTCGACGTGCCGATGTATTTCTCCTACCGCGATGGCATCTACCACGACGCCAGCGGGCAGAGCTTCCGCGATTTCATGCAGGCCAGGCTGCCGGTGCTGCCGGGCGCGCTGCCGACGCTGCGCGACTGGTCGGACCACATGACCACCGCGTTCCCGGAAGTGCGCCTGAAGAAGTACCTGGAAATGCGCGGCGCCGATGGTGGTCCGTGGAGCCGCCTGTGTGCGCTGCCGGCGTTCTGGGTCGGGCTGCTGTACGACGACGCTGCGCTGGACGCTGCGTGGGACCTGGTGCGTGACTTCACCCTGGCCGAGCGCCATGCACTGCGCGACGGCGTGCCGAAGCATGCGATGAACCTGCCGTTCCGCAATGGCACGGTGCGCGACCTGGCCCGCGAAGCCGTGAAGATTTCCGTCGAAGGCCTCAAGCGCCGCGCGGCGCGCAATGCCGACGGCCAGGACGAGAGCAAGTTCCTGGACGTGCTGCAGGAGATCGTCGAATCCGGGCTGACCCCGGCCGAGCGCAAGCTGGCGCTGTTCCATGGCCGCTGGCACGGCGACGTCGATCCGGTGTTCCGCGAATTCGCGTACTGAGTGGATTGCGGTAGTGCCGGCCGCTGGCCGGCAGCCAGGCGGGGGTGCCGGCCAGCGGCCGGCACTACCAGAAAAAAACCCCGGCATTGCCGGGGTTTTTCTTTTTCGCATCTGCCCTGGATCAGGCCGCGTCCTTCATCGTCGCCATGTCGATCACGAAGCGGTAGCGCACATCGTTCTTCGTCATGCGTTCCCAGGCTTCGTTGACGTTCTTGATGTCGATCATCTCCACATCGCTGACGATGCCGTGCTCGGCACAGAAGTCCATCATTTCCTGGGTTTCAGCCATGCCTCCAATCGCCGATCCGGTCAGGTGCTTGCGGCCGAAGATCACGCTGCCACCGGTCAACGGCGGGTCCAGTTCGGTCAGCACGCCGACCAGGCACATGGTGGCTTCACGCTTGAGCAGGCCCATGTACGGATTGGTGTCATGGCCAACAGGGATGGTGTTGAGCAGGAAGTCGAAGCTGCCCGCGTGCGCCTTCATCTGCGCGGCATCGCGCGAGACCAGCACCTCATCGGCGCCCAGGCGCTTGGCGTCGGCACCCTTTTCCGGCGTGGTGGTGATCATCACCACGTGCGCGCCGAGTGCCTTGGCGAACTTCACGCCCATGTGGCCGAGGCCACCGAGGCCGATCACGCCGACCTTCTGGCCCGGGCCGACCTTCCAGTGGCGCAGCGGCGACCAGGTGGTGATGCCGGCGCACAGCAGCGGCGCGGCGGCCTTCAGGTCGAGGGTGTCGGACACCTTCACCACGAAGCGCTGTTCGACCACCACGTGGTCGGAATAGCCGCCGTAGGTCGGCGCGCCGCTTTCGCGTTCACGGCCGTTGTAGGTCCAGGTCGCGCCCTCTGCGCAGTACTGCTCCAGGTCGTGCTCGCAGGCATCGCAGTGGCGGCAGGAGTCGACCATGCAGCCGACGCCGGCGTGGTCGCCGACCTTGAAGCGGGTGACGTTGCTGCCGACTTCGGTCACCCGGCCGATGATCTCGTGGCCCGGCACCATCGGGTAGATCGAGCCACCCCAGTCGTCGCGGGCCTGGTGCAGGTCGGAGTGGCAGATGCCGCTGTAGAGAATCTCGATGCGCACATCGTCCGGGCCGACCGCGCGGCGTTCGAACTCGAAGGGCACCAGCGGGTCGGTATGGGAGTGGGCGGCGTAACCACGGGCGAGGGACATGGGGAATCCTTGGCAGGGTTTGTCGAAAGGCGTTTTACAATACGCCCCGTACCCAGCCGCAAGAAGCACGGATATCGGCATGATTCATCAAGTGAAACTGCACAATCATGGCCACTGACAATCTCACCCACCTGGCCGCGTTCGCGGCGGTCGCCCGTCACCGCAGCTTCCGCCGTGCCGGCGCCGAGCTGGCGCTGTCGACCTCGGCGGTGAGCTATGCCATCCGCGCGCTGGAGGAACGGTTGGGCGTGGGCCTGTTCCATCGCACCACCCGCAGCGTGGCCCTGACCGAGGCCGGGCAGCGCCTGCTGGAACGCCTGCAGCCCGCGCTGGGCCAGGTGAATGACGCGCTGGAGGAGATGAACCAGTTCCGCGCCGCGCCGGCGGGCCTGCTGCGTATCAATGCTACCCGCGCCGCAGTGCCGACCCAGTTGGGGCCACGGCTGGCGCGCTTCCTGCACGCCCATCCCGACGTGCGGGTGGAGCTGACCGAGAACGATGGCCTGGTCGATATCGTTGCCGAAGGCTACGACGCCGGCGTGCGCCTGCACGAGTTCGTACCCGAGGACATGGTGGCGGTGCCGATGGGCCCACCGCTGCGTGGCTTGATTGTCGGCTCGCCGGACTACCTGCGGCGGCGCCCGGCGCCACAGCATCCGCGCGACCTGGCCACACACGAATGCATCCGCTTCCGCTTCGCCAGCGGGCATCTGTACAAGTGGCAGTTCGAGCGCGGTGGGCAGGCGCTGGAGATCGATGTACCGGGGCGGCTGACGCTGTGCGAGCAGGGCACCGTGGTCAGAGCGGTACTCGATGGCATCGGCCTGGCCTATGTGCTGGAAGACACCGCCCGCCCGTACATCGAATCCGGCCAGATGGTGGCAGTGCTGGAAGACTGGAGCGAACCGTTCGCCGGCTTCGCGCTGTACTACCCGAAGCAGCGGCAGATGCCCGGTGCGTTGCGCGCGTTCGTGGACATGCTGCGCGAGTGAGTTACTGCAGGAGTGCCGACCAACGGTCGGCACCCACCGTGGAAGGCCAGTGCCGACCAACGGTCGGCACCCACCGGGCAAGGCCATTGCCGACCAACGAATCGGGACCGGCCGGTAGATCCACGCCACGCGTGGATGGAACAACCTTACGGCGCCTGCAACACCGGCGCCAAGAACGCCACGCAGTCGCGCAGGTGCACGTCCACCGGCGCATCCTCGGCCACCACACCGATCACGCGTTCGCGCAGCGGCTCGGCCACGGCCATCGCCAGCAGCAATCGCGCCATGCGAACAGGATCTCCCTCGCGCAGCAGCCCACGCTGTTGCTGGCGCGCCAGCCAGTCGGCCAGCAGCGCACGGCCGCGTTCGATGCCGTTGTCCAGATAGGCCTGCAGCAGCGCGTCCTTGCCGGGAAAGTCGGTGGCCAGCAGGCGGAATACCTGCACCGCCTGCGCCGACAGCGCCTGCGCGCACACCGCGTGCAGGATGTCCTGCAGCAACGGCACGACCTCTTGGGCATTGCGCGCATCGCGCTGCAGTTGTGGCGCGAAGCCGTCGGTCCACTCACGCACCGCCAACCCAACCAGTTCCTCGCGGTTGCTGGCGTGGCGGTAGACGGTCTTCTTCGCCACCCCGGCGTGCGCCGCCACCGCTTCGATGGTGGTGGCCTCGTAGCCCTGCGCCAGCAGCAGTTCCAGCGTGGCCTGCAGCACGGCGTGGCGGACTTCGGCTTCCGGCCGCGCAGGGCGGCCGCGGCGGCGGGTCGGTGATGTGGGCTCGGGCACGGTGGTGCTGTTCATTGCGCCCATCTTACCGCATCCGGACAATTGCGAAACGAATATCGTTTCCGTATTGTCGGGACTCCCAACACCGCAGGAGACCCCGATGGATACCGCTGTGAACGCCCGCGCCTGGCTGGACCACCACGATCTGCTCGACCCGGCGCCGATGCATCTGGAGACCGGCATCCAGCGCCGCGAAGACGGCACCCTGCTGGTGGCGGTGCGCACCGATCTGCACGGCTGCAAGGGCCGCATGCTCGACTGGTGGTTCACCTTCTTCGAGACCACCCAGCACATCCGCTGGTGGCATCCGGTCGATCATGTCGAGCATCGCGGCTGGGACGCGGCCTGGCAGCGCGGGCGCAGCTACCACGGCGCCAGCATCCATGCGGTGGAATCGCTGGCCGACATTCCGCCGGTGGCGGCGCGCCTGAAGTTCCATGACCCGCGCACGTTGCTGGTGCCCGAGCGCCTGCAGGCGGCACAGGATGCAGGCGATGTATCGGCGGTGATCGCCGCGCGCATCGGCTTCGGCGACCAGGTCCGCCTGGATGCAAACGCTGACCCCTGCGACGGGCAGATGCTGCACGTCGCACGCGATACGCCGTTTGGCTGTGTGCTGCGCAGCCGCTTCGTGCTCGGCCTGGACAGCACCGATCCGCACCGCGATGCCGGCGATGCGGTCGGGCTGGGCCTGCTCAAGCACTGCTACACGGAGTTCAGTTTCCTCTCGCGCCTGCTGCCGTCGCTGTACTACGGTGAGCGCGCCAACGGCGAAGCGGTGCCGTTGCCGTGGTGAGCGGTGCAGCGGTCATTCGACCAGTGCGTCGTAGCCTTCGCCGCTGAACTGGATCAGGCAGAAGCCGTGGCCGAACGGATCGGCCAGCACGGCGATGTGCCCCCAGCGACGCTCGCGTATGGATTGCTCGAGCGTCGCTCC
Source organism: Stenotrophomonas sp. YJH_SMC_91 (assembly GCF_059368495.1). NCBI lineage: Bacteria > Pseudomonadati > Pseudomonadota > Gammaproteobacteria > Lysobacterales > Lysobacteraceae > Stenotrophomonas > Stenotrophomonas sp. YJH_SMC_91. The sequence continues at coordinate 49,494 of NZ_JCAFRT010000015.1, forward strand.
GGCTGCGACTGCACGTACCAGCGCGGCTTCGATGTCATCCACCACCCAATCCAGGTGCAGCGGCGTCCAATGGCGCTCGTAGTCGCGCACGTCGCCGTCTTCGGTGGCGGCGCTGCCGGCGTCGTTGTGCAGCAGGTAGAGCGGCGTTGGCCCACCGAGCAGCTCCACGGCGCCCGGGCCGAGACGGCGGCCGATGCGCAGGCCGAAGGCCCGGATGTAGAAGTCTTCGGCGGCGGCCAGGTCGGGCACGTCGAGGTTGACGATGAAGCTGTGGGCAGTGGGGTTCATGGCAGCGATGGGCGGCATCCGGTGGTCGCAGTCTAGTCCTGCCGCGTGCTGCGGCCGGTTCATCTCCTGCGCGGATTCGGGCAAGCTGGGCGGTCTCCATCGACAAGGACATCCATGAGCGCGCTATCCGGCATCGAGCAGGCCACCGGCCAGTCCTTCCCGCCCCTGTTCAAGCAGCTGCATGCAGCGGATCGGTTGAGTTGGGGTGCCCCACATCCGGAATGGTCCGAGGTGGTATTCCCGACGCTGCAGGCGGATCCGCCGGTGCTGCTGTATGCCCAGGACTATGAGCCGTTGGAACACGATGAACTGCTCGAGGCGTGGCAGGAGCTGACCGCGGAGGATCATTACAATCCCCTGCGCACTGACCTGCAGTTGCTGCCCTTTGCGCGGACCGGCGGCGGCGACAGCTACTGCTTCTGGAGCAACGCGCCCGGCTTTGCCGAGCCCCCCGTCGTGCTGGCGTGGCATGACGATGATCGTGCCGATGTGCTGGCCGCCAGCTATCAGGATTTCCTGTTCCGCAAGATGGTCGAAGCCGTTGCTGACTACCAGGGGCCGTACACGCTGCTGTCGCACGGCGAGCTGGCCAGCAACCTGCGGCGCTGGCTGCAGAGCCACCAGCCGTTCCTGCGCGATGACCAGTACGCAGCCCTGCAGCGGCTGTTCGCCCGCGTTGACGATATCGCTGAAGGAAACATCAGCGACGAGGATGCACAGGCCATCGTCGCTGAGGTGATCGGCTTCGAGCGGTTGGACGAGTCGTTCGCCTACGTGCGCGAGGACGCCTGAAGGCCGGGGTCGGATCCGCGCGCAGCGTGGCTCTGACGCCTTGTGCGCCGAACAGGGGTCAGAGCCCTTTCCGTTGGAAAGGGCTCCGACCCCGTGGGGGATCAGCCCGCGGCCGGGTAGTCGAGGTAGCCTGCTTCGCCGCCACCGTAATAGGTGCTGCGGTCGGGCGTGGCCAACGCGATGTTGCGCTGCAGGCGTTCGACCAGATCCGGGTTGGCGATGAACGGCTGGCCGAACGCGGCCAGGTCGATGGTGCCCGCTTCGACCAGCTGCAGGGCGCGTTCGCGGGTCATGCCACCTGCCAGGATGACGGTGCCACCGTAGGCCTGCCTGAACTGCCGCAGAAACGCCTCGCCCAGCACCGACCGGCCCGCCTGCAGGTTGTCGTTGAGGTGCACGTAGGCCAGCCCACGCTTGCCCAGTTCCTCGGCCAGGTACAGATAGGTGGCTTCGTTGTCGGGGTAGAACGGCATGTCGAAGGTGAGGTTGTTCGGTGCCAGGCGCACGCCGATGCGATGCGCACCGATACGCTGCGCCATCGCATCGACGGTTTCCAGGATCAAGCGCGCACGATTGGGCAGCGAGCCGCCGTAGCGATCATCACGCTGGTTGATGAGCGGGTTGAGGAACTGCTCGAACAGGTAACCGTTGGCGGCATGCAGTTCGATGCCGTCGAAGCCGGCCGCAATGGCGTTGTCTGCCCCGCGCACGAAGTCGTCGACGATACCGGGGATCTCCGCAGTCTCCAGTGCACGTGCCGGAGTGGGATCGGCGTGGCCGCGGCTGCCATCGTCCAGGTACACGAACGAGGTGTTCTTCGGTGCGCTGGCCACCGGGCGGGTACCGGCGCTGACCGGTTGCCCACCGCCGGGCTGCAGCGAGGAATGCGACATGCGGCCGACGTGCCAGAGCTGGGCGAAGATCGTGCCCTGTGCGGCATGCACCGCCTCGGTGACACGCTTCCACCCGGCCACCTGCTCGGCCGACCAGATGCCCGGCACGTCGATGTAGCCCTGGCCCTGCGGCGAGACAGGCGTGCCTTCGCTGATGATCAGGCCGGCGCTGGCGCGCTGCCGGTAGTACTGCGCGGTGAGTTCGTTGGCGACCGCTCCGGGGTTGCGGGCACGGGTCATCGGCGCCATCGCGATGCGGTTGCGCAGGGAAGTGCCTGCAAGGTCGAAGGGGCGGAACAGGGCGGCGGTCATGTCGGTCATCTCGATGCGGGGGAAGGCGCCAGCGGCGCGATGCACACAGGATGGAGTTGACATGCGGGCGCATAAAGCGCTTCGATCTCCCTGGGTGCGGGACTATTTGTCCCCAATGGAGCGCGAACGATGCTGCCGCTGGAATCGTTGAATGGCCTGGTCACGTTCGTCACCACGGCCCGCTCAGGCAGCTTCACCGAGGCCGCCGACGCGCTGGGCATCTCGCGCTCGGCGGTGGGCAAGGCCATCGCCCGGCTGGAAGCGCGGCTGGGGGTGCGCCTGTTCCACCGCACCACGCGGCGCATCGCGCTGACCACCGATGGCGAGGCGTACTACGCATCGTGCGCGGCGGCGCTGGAAGAAATCTCCGCCGCCGAGGCCTGCCTGGGTTCGGCCGGCCTGCCCAGCGGGCGGCTGCGCATCGACATGCCATCCTCGTTCGGGCGCCTGGTGGTGCTGCCGGTGCTGTTGCGGCTGTGCCGGCAGTACCCGGACCTGCAGTTGACGATGACCTTCACCGATCACTTCGTCGATCCGGTCGAGGAAGGCATCGACCTGCTGATCCGTTTCGGTGGGCTGCACCAGGCAGAGCATCTGGTGGCGCGGCGGCTGGGGCGCCAGCGGCTGGTCACCTGCGCATCGCCAGAGTATCTGCAGGCGCACGGCGTGCCGCGCACGGTGGAGGAACTGGCGCAGCACCGCAGCATTGTTGGCTTCCGCCACGGGCAACCGGTGTGGTGGCGGATCGGTAGCGAGGAGGACGAAGGGACATTCATCCCGAATGCGCCGTATCAACTCAATGACGGCGACGCGGTGATCGAGGCAGCCATCGCCGGGCTTGGTATCTGCCAGATGCCGGTTTCACTGGTGCGCCGCCACCTGGATTCCGGCGCGCTGCGGTCGGTGCTGGATGCGCACATGCAACGGCACATCGATATCCACGCGTTGTGGCCACCGACACGCCACCTGCGGCCCAAGGTGCGCTACGTGGTGGATGAGCTGGCGCGGTTGGCGGGTGAGGGATTGTTTGATTGAGCCGGCCAGGATTGAGTTCGTGACTTCGGCTTGTATACTGTCCCCCAGTATAGTTCCGAGGTGGCCCGCCATGCCGCACTCCCCCGAAGAGAAGAAAAAGGTCCTGGCCCGCGTGCGCCGCATCCGCGGCCAGTGCGATGCGCTGGACCGCGCGCTGGAAGCCGGCGCCGACTGCGGGCCGGTGCTGCAGCAGATCGCCGCCATCCGTGGCGCGGTCAACGGCCTGATGTCCGAGGTGATGGAGGCTCATCTGCGCGAGGAGTTCGGGCAACCCGCAGCCTCCGATGAACAACGCGCCGAACGCGTGCGCGACATGAGCGCGTTGATCCGCTCGTACCTGAAATAAACGATGGCGCAACATGGCGCCGCCCATCCTGTCATTGCCTGTCTCTGGAGAGTCCACCCATGAAATCCCGTGCCGCCGTCGCCTTTGGTCCCGGCCAGCCGCTGCAGATCGTCGAGATCGACGTCGCCCCGCCGAAGGCAGGCGAGGTGCTGGTGAAGATCACCCATACCGGTGTCTGCCACACCGATGCGTTCACCCTGTCCGGCGATGACCCGGAAGGCCTGTTCCCGGTGGTGCTGGGCCATGAAGGTGCCGGCATCGTGGTGGAGGTCGGCGAGGGCGTGACCAGCGTCAAGCCCGGCGACCACGTGATTCCGCTGTACACCGCCGAGTGCGGCGAGTGCCTGTTCTGCAAGAGCGGCAAGACCAACCTGTGCGTGGCCGTGCGCGCCACCCAGGGCAAGGGTGTGATGCCCGATGGCACCAGCCGCTTCAGCTACAACGGTGAGCCGCTGTACCACTACATGGGTTGCTCGACCTTCAGCGAGTACACCGTCGTTGCCGAAGTCTCGCTGGCCAAGATCAACCCGGACGCCAACCCGGAACATGTCTGCCTGCTCGGCTGCGGCGTCACCACCGGCATCGGCGCGGTACACAACACCGCCAAGGTGCAGGAAGGCGACAGCGTGGCCGTGTTCGGCCTCGGTGGCATCGGCCTGGCGGTGATCCAGGGTGCACGCCAGGCCAAGGCCGGCCGCATCATCGCGGTGGACACCAACCCGTCCAAGTTCGAGCTGGCGCGCGAATTCGGTGCCACCGACTGCATCAATCCGAAGGACTTCGACAAGCCGATCCAGCAGGTCATCGTTGAAATGACCACCTGGGGCGTGGACCACAGCTTCGAGTGCATCGGCAACGTCAACGTGATGCGCGCGGCGCTGGAATGTGCGCACCGTGGCTGGGGCCAGAGCGTGGTGATCGGCGTGGCCGGTTCGGGCCAGGAGATCTCCACCCGTCCGTTCCAGCTGGTGACCGGGCGCAAGTGGATGGGCACCGCCTTCGGCGGCGTGAAGGGCCGCAGCCAGCTGCCGGGCATGGTCGAGGATGCGATGAAGGGCGATATCGAACTGGCCCCGTTCGTCACCCACACCATGGACCTGGACAAGATCAACGACGCCTTCGACCTGATGCATGAAGGCAAGTCGATCCGTTCGGTGGTCCACTACTGAGCCACGTCATGGGCTGGTTCGATGCCCTGCGCCGGCCGCGTGCGGAAGACCCGCGCGCGGCCCTGGTGGTGCCGATCGAGCAGGCGTTGCGTGCGCTGGGCTGGGTCGACGGCGAGGTGGGACCACCGCGTGCGGTGACCTCGGCCTTCGGCAGCGACGATGGCATGCCGTTCGAGCAGTGGCTTGCGCAGGTATTCCTGCCGCGCCTGCACGAAGCCCGCGCCGACGGCCAGTGGCCACCACGCAGCGACGTGGCGGTGGCGGCGTATCGCAACCTGGACGGCCAGCCTGGCGTCGAATCGTTGCTGCGCCTGCTGGCACAGCTGGATGAACGGATCAACCAAGGCATCCACGCCGGGCGTGGATAAGCCGACCACGGTCGGCATCTACCAGCAGCACGCGTGCGCTGACGCGCCGCGCAGGAGAGCACCATGGAACGCATTGAACACCGCGCCTGTTTTGGCGGCTGGCAGGACGTCTACCGCCATCATTCGACCACGCTGGGCTGCGACATGCAGTTCGCCGTGTACCTGCCACCGCAGGCGGAAACACAGAAGCTGCCGGTGCTGTACTGGCTGAGCGGCCTGACCTGCACCGAGCAGAACTTCATCACCAAGGCCGGCGCGCAGCGTTATGCGGCCGAGCACGGTGTGATCATCGTCGCGCCCGACACCAGCCCGCGCGGTGATGACGTGGCCGATGCCGAGGGCTACGACCTGGGCAAGGGGGCAGGGTTCTACCTCAATGCCACCCGCGCACCGTGGGCGAAGCACTACCGCATGCATGACTACGTGGCGCAGGAGCTGCCGGCGCTGATCGAGGCGAACTTCGCGGTGACCGACGCGCGCGCGATCAGTGGCCATTCGATGGGCGGCCATGGCGCGCTGGTGATCGCGCTGCGCAACCCCGGGCGCTATCGCAGCGTGTCGGCGTTTTCGCCGATCGTCGCGCCCAGCCACGTGCCGTGGGGGCAGAAGGCCTTCCATGCCTATCTGGGCGACAACCCGGCCGACTGGGCGCAATGGGATGCCTGCGAGCTGATCGCTATGGCTGACGAGCGCCTGCCGCTGCTGGTCGACCAGGGCGAGGCGGACGAGTTCCTGCAGACCCAGCTGCAGCCGCAGCGCCTGCAGCAGGCCTGCGATGCCGCCGGCCATCCGCTGACCCTGCGCCTGCAGCTCGGCTACGACCACAGCTACTACTTCATCGCCAGCTTCATCGGCGAGCACATCGCCCACCACGCCCGCGCCCTGCAGGGCTGAGCGCCCTGGGAAAAAGGGGACGGAGGGGGTTAAGTCGCATTTGCCGCTGTGCCGCAAACGACTTAATCCCCTCCGTCCCCTTTTTCAGCGATGGATCACACCCTTATGGCGCCGCCCCGCGCTATCGTGCGCGTAGACGGCCTTGCGGATCGGGGGGATGCATGCCGGTAGTGCTGGCGCTGCTGTATGTGCTGTGCCATGGCCTGGTGCTGGCCCTGTGGCCTGGCCCCGCCGGGGTAGGCTCCTTCGTTTTCCTGACCGGCGCACCGCTGCTGGCGGCGGCCGCCTGCCTGTGGCGGGCCCGCCGCGACCGCGCGGCACTGGGGTGGCGCGCCACGGCATTGGCACTGCTGCTGTGGGCCGGCGGCATGGCGTTCAACATGATCGACGCCTTGGGCGCCGGGCGTGCCGATTTCACCCCGCGCGCAAGCCTGTTCCTGTACGTGCTGTATGGAGTGCCCCTGGTGTTCATCCTGGCCCGGGCACGCCGCGAGCGCCTGAGCATCAGCCTGATCGACGCGGCGATGGCGGCGCTGCTGGGTGTGCTGTTCTTCGTGCACACCGCATCGTTCGCCGCCCGTGTCGAGGTCGACGCCCATGCGATGTCCAACATGCAGCGCATGTTCGACATCCAGAACCTGTGTATCGCCGCGTTCGCCGTGGTGCGATGGCTGGCCGGCGACGTGCCCGAACGGCGCAGGTTCTTCCGCGCACTGGCGCTGTACGCACTGGCCTATCTGCTGGTGGCCTACTACATCAACCACTACACCTCCGATGATGCATTCGGTGCGTTCAACGATCTGCTGATCGACGTACCTTTTCTGCTGATCGCCTGCTTGGCGCTGGACACGGCGCCGGACACAGGCACCACGGCACACCCGCGGCTGGCGAGGACGGTGCAGGCCGCCGGTCCGATCATCCTGCCATTGCTGCTGCTGGTGGTCGGCACGCTGGTGGTCGATCATGCGCGGCCGTTGGCCGTTGCCGGCTTCGTCGTAGCCACCCTTGGCTTCGGCCTGCGCAGCGTCCTGCTGCAGACCGATCTTCTGGAACGCCAGGCAGCACTGGATCAACTGGCGCGGCAGGATGGCCTGACCGGCGTGGCCAACCGCCGCGAGTTCGACGCACGGCTGACGTCCGAGTGGAATCGCGCACGGCGCAGCGGCACCGAGCTGGGCCTGCTGCTGGTGGATATCGACCACTTCAAGGCCTTCAACGACCAGCACGGCCATCCGGCCGGTGATCGTTGCCTGCAGGCGGTGGCCGGGGTGCTGAAGGTCATAGCCGGTCGCGGTGGTGACAGCGTTGCGCGTTATGGCGGTGAAGAGTTCGCCGTCATCGTGCCCGGAAGCCCGTTGTCGGGCGTGCTGGCGCTGGCCGAGCGGCTGCGCGAAGCGGTCGAAGCGCTGCCATTGCCGGAAGGCCCGGTCAGCATCAGCGTCGGCGTGGGTTACCTGCATCCGCCGGCTCTGGCCAGTGCCGATCAGTTGCTGGCAGACGCCGATGCCGGCCTGTATGCCGCCAAGCGGGCTGGCCGCAACCAGGTGATCCTGCATGCGCACGTGCTGGATGACGAGGGCAGCACGCACGGAACGATGGACTGCTGAGCAGCTCTCTGCATGCGATCACACGGGGGGCGCGACGGCTTATCGCTGCCGCAACCAGCCGGTCGGATCGAGCAGCCTCAGCCCGACCGGTGACAACGAGCGCTGCCGCAACGGCAGGTTTGCCGCCTGCACGGCCATCGCACAGCGTGCCAGTTGCCGGCGCAACGGTGCCAGCGTGTCGTCTTCGCGGGGCCGCGCATGCCGCCATTGTGCGATGCGCAGCAGGCAGACCAGCAGGTCCAGCTCGCTGGCGGCAATGAAGGGAGAGCCGGCCGGCAGCAGATCGATCGGAGCGGCGGGGGTGGCCAGCAGGGGCAGCAGGCCGATGAAGGCGTCGCAGCCCTCCTGGCCAAGCCCGAGTCCGCTCAGCTGGGCAAGGCCATCGGCCTGCAGATCGGGGTCGCGCAACTGCCGTATCGCGCCCAGCAGCGCCTGTTCGCCCCGGCCGAACTGTCGACCGAAGGCGCGGTAGTTGACCCGGGTGGGAAACGACGGGGAACGGGAGGCCATGGTGGCTAGGGCTGTGGGTCGCGGGTTTCCACCAGCACCGGACAGGGCGCGTGGTCGATGGTCCATTGCCCGATCGAGGGTTCGAACAGGCGTTCCAGCCGGGACAGGTGGCGGTGGCCGATGACGATCAGGTCGCACTTCAGGCGCCGGGCCTGCTCGCTGATCACTTCGCCCGGGTCGCCGGAGGGAATCTGCGCGATGGCGTCGACGCCGCGTTCGCGCAGCTCGGCCAGGGCTTCGGCCAGCACCGCTTCGGCCCGCGAGCGCTGGCGGGCGGCTTCCGGGTACTCGATGCGGTCGGCTTCGCTGGCATCGGCCGCCAGCGCGAATTCGGGGTCGAGCACGCACAGCAGGTGCAGGCGGCTGTGGGGGCCGGCGATGGCGGCGGCCAGGTCCAGCACGCGCGCGTGCTGGGGGCCACCATCCAGGGCGACCAGCAGGGTATTGAACATGGATGTCTCCTTGGCAGGCCGGGGATGGTCGCCGATGTCACCGCGCGCACCCATGCCGTGCGCGTCAGTCAATGAATGCGTCGAACGCAATCCACCGTGGTTGCAAGTGCCGTAAAGTCATCTGATTTACTGGAGACTGTCATGCCCCTGCCGGACCTGAACCTGTTGCTGGCACTGGACGTGCTGATTGACGAATGCAGCGTGGCCGCCGCCGCGCGCCGGATGAACCTGAGCGCGCCGGCGATGAGCCGTACCCTGGGCCGGATCCGCACCGCGCTGGGCGACCCGGTGCTGGTGCGTGCCGGCCGCGGTCTGGCGCCCACGCCCCGCGCCCTGCAGCTGCGCGAGCAGGTCCGCGATGTGATCGAGCAGGCCCACCGCGTCTTCAACGCCGGTCGCGAGGTAGACATGCGCGTTCTCGAGCGAACCTTCAGCGTGCGTGCCAATGATGTGTTCGTCGGTGGTTTCGGCGGACGCCTGCGCGAGCTGTTCCGCCAGCAGGCGCCGCGCGCAGTGCTGCGCTTCGTGCCCGAGGGCGATACCGACGACGATGCGATGGCGCAGGGCCGGATCGACCTGTACATCAGCACCGCCGGCAAGCATGCGCCCGATACCAAGGTGCAGAACCTGTTCAGTACCTCGTTCATGGGCGCCGCGCGCGAAGATCATCCGTTGTTCGATGAGGAGATCAGCGCCGAGCGTTTTGCCGCCTGCGACCACATCGCGGTGTCGCGCCGCGGCTTGCCGCGTGGTCCGATCGACGATGATCTGGCCGCGCTGGGCCTGCAGCGGCGGGTGGCGCTGATCAGCCCGACCTTCCACGGCGCGATCTTCGCGGCGGCCGAATCGGACCTGATCCTGCCGCAGATGCCGAGCGTGATGCTGGAGCGGATCGTCAGCATGCGCCTGCCGCTGCGCCTGTTCCCGCTGCCGATCCCGGTGCGGACCGCCGCCATCGTGCAGGCCTGGCATCCACGACTGGACAACGACGCCGCCCACCAGTGGCTGCGGCGGTCGATCAAGACCATGTGCGAAAGCGCAGGGGAGGCCCCGCGCTGACATCTGCATGCGTGCGCCTGGCGCACGCCTGGGATGCGGGTTGCGCCATTTTTCGCAGGGTACCGGCTCCCTAGACTGCGCTCCCCGGAGTTTCACTGAGCGCATTCCAATGACCCCCAACATGCCGTGCACTGCACGGATAGGTGCCCGGCGATGAGTACGCCGGCCGCCGCTGTCCCGGCCGCCGCAGCGCCCCGTCCTGCCGCCGCCCCCGGGCTCGATCGCCGCATTCTGGTCGGCCTGTGTGGCGTGCTGCTGGCGGTGCTGGTGTCGGGCTTCAACGAGAACATCACCAAGGTCGCCCTGGCCGACATCCGTGGCGCGATGGGTTTCAGCGTCGACGACGGCAGCTGGGTCGTCGCCCTCTACAGCGCGATGTCGGTCAGCGCGATGGCCTTCGCACCGTGGTGTGCCGCCACCTTCTCGCTGCGCCGCTTCGCATTGGCGATGATCGGTGGCTTCATGGTGCTGGGCGTGCTGTGCCCGCTTGCCCCGAACCTGCAGGTGTTCCTGCTGCTGCGCGCGCTGCAGGGTCTGTGCGGTGGCGCGCTGCCGCCGCTGCTGATGAGCGTGGCGCTGCGCTTCCTGCCCCCGGGCATCAAGCTGTATGGCCTGGCCGGCTACGCGCTGACGGCGACGTTCGGCCCAAGCATGGGCACGCCGCTGGCCGCGTTCTGGGTCGAGCAGGTGGGCTGGCACTGGGCGTTCTGGCAGATCGTGCCGTACTGCCTGGCCGCCATGGCGATGGTCGGCTGGGGCCTGCCTCAGGACCCGCTGCGGCTGGAACGCTTCGCCCAGTTCGATGGCGTCGGCCTGCTGCTGGGCCTGCCGGCGCTGGTGCTGCTGGTGCTGGGCCTGGTGCAGGGCCCGCGCCTGAACTGGTTCGACTCGCCGATGATCACGCTGATGATCGGTGGCGGTGCCGGCCTGATGGTGCTGTTCATGATCAATGAATGGTTCCATCCGCTGCCGTTCTTCAAGCTGCAGCTGCTGGCCAACCGCAATCTCAGCTACTCGCTGGTGACGCTGGGCGGCGTGCTGTTCGTGCTGCTGGCAGTGATCTCGATCCCGTCCGGGTTCCTGGCCAGCGTGCAGGGCTACCGGCCGCTGCAGACCGCACCGATGCTGCTGTGGGTGGCGCTGCCGCAGGTGATCGCGCTGCCGCTGGTGGCGGCGCTGCTGAACATCCGCGCGGTGGACTGCCGCTGGGTGCAGGCCACGGGCCTGGCGATGCTGGCGCTGGCCTGCTGGCTGGGCTCGCACCTGGACGTGGCCTGGATCCGCGACAACTTCCTGTGGGTGCAGCTGCTGCAGGTGTTCGCGCAACCGATGGCGGTGCTGCCGCTGCTGATGCTGGCCACCGGCGGCCTGGCGCCGCAGGACGGCCCGTTCGCCTCGGCCTGGTTCAACACGGTCAAGGGCTTCGCTGCCGTGCTCGCTGGCGGCGTGCTGGATGCCGTCGCCCAGGGCCGCCGTCATTTCCATTCCACCGTGCTGGTCGATCGCCTTGGCGAGCAACCGTGGCTGGCCGATGGCCCGCAGCTGGGCGCGCGCCTGCATGCACAGGTACAGGCGCTGACTTCGGCCGACCTGTACTGGGTGGTCGCACTGGTGGCGCTGGCCTTCATTCCCCTCATTGCCTGGATGCCCACCCGCATCCATCCGCCACGTGCCGTGGCCTGAACCTTTCGCAGGAACCCCCTCATGACGATCAATCGAACCACCCTCAACACCGGCCTGGGCCTGGGCGTGCTGGCCCTGGCCGTCGGCGCGTGGCTGCTGCTGCGCGATGGCGGCCACCAGACCACCAACAATGCGTACGTGGTGGCTGACTACACCCTGGTGGCGCCGAAGATTCCCGGCTTCGTCAGTGCCGTGGAAGTCGAGGACAACCAGTCGGTGAAGGCCGGTGATGTGCTGGCCCGCATCGACGACCGCGACTACCAGGTCGCCCTGCAGGCGGCCCGTGCCGACCTCGCCAATGCCCGTGCACAGCTGGCCAATGCGCAGGCCGCACTGGCCCAGCAGGACTCGTTGATCGCGCAGGCCAGGGCCATTGTCGATGTCAGCCGTTCCGAACTGACCCTGGCCAGTGCCGACCAGCAGCGTTACCGCGAACTGGCCCGTGACGGCGCCGGTACCGTGCAGAACGCGCAGCAGGCGCAGTCGAAGCAGGCCGTGGCCAGTGCGCATCTGCAGCAGGGCCAGGCCGCGCTGTCGACCGCACGCCAGCGCACCGACATCCTCAGCGCGGGCGTGCAGGCTGCACAGGCGGCGGTGCAGCGTGCGGAAGCGGCGCAGGCACGCGCCGAACTGGATCTGTCGCACACCGTGCTGCGCGCACCGATCGATGGCATGGTCGGTCGCCGCGCGGTGCGCGTGGGTGCCTACCTGACGCCGGGTACGCCGGTGGCTGCGGTGGTGCCGCTGAAGCGCGCCTTCGTGGTCGCCAACTTCCAGGAAACGCAGATGACCCGCATGCAGGCCGGCCAGCAGGTCGAACTGAAGGTGGACGTATTCCCGGGCACGCCGCTGCGCGGGCACATCGACAGCATTGCACCAGCCACCGGCGTCACCTTTGCTGCCGTCGCACCAGAGAACGCCACCGGCAACTTCACCAAGGTGGTGCAGCGCATTCCGGTGAAGATCGTGCTGGAGCCGGGCCAGCCGCTGCTGGACCAGCTGCGTGCCGGCATGTCGGTGGAAGCCAGCGTTGACCTGGGCAGCCGCGCGCGCGCGCAGAGCGTGCAGCACAGTCCGGGCCACAAGAGCGGGGAGGGCGCATGAGCGCAGTCACCGTGTTCCGCACCTTCGTTGCGGCCAGCCTGTGCACGGCCCTGGCTGCCTGCACGATGGGTCCGGACTTCGTACGCCCGCAGGCGGAACTGCCCAGCCACTGGCAGGGTGAGGCCGTCGCCGGCAACGCCATCGACCAGGACGCGGCCTGGTGGGCCGGTTTCGACGATCCGCTGCTGGGGCAGCTGGCCAACCAGGTGCTGGCGGCCAACCTGGACCTGCAGCTGGCGGCCAACCGCGTGCAGCAGAGCCGTGCTGCACGCGGCATCACCGCCGCCGATCGCCTGCCCAGCGTCAGCGCGAGCGCCAGTGGCGTGCGTGCACGCAACAGCGAGGTGGGCCTGAATGATCCGTCCGGCAACGGCGGCCGTGATGACTACGGGCTGTTCCAGGCCGGTATCGGCCTGAGCTGGGAACTGGACCTGTGGGGCCGCGTGCGGCGCCAGGTGGAAGCGGCCGACGCGCGCGTGCAGATGGCCGAGGAGGATGCACATGCAGTGCGCATCGCGCTGCTGGCGGAAACCGCGCGTGATTATCTGCAGCTGCGCGCGACGCGGCAGCTGCTGGCGATTACCGAGGACAACCTCAGCATCGCCCACGACATCAAACGCCTGACCGAAGCACGCCAACGCCAGGGTGTGGCCAGCACGCTGCAGGTGTCCAGCGCGGCCGCGCAGGTGGCATCGCTGCAGGCACGCATCGCGCCGTTGCAGCATCGCGAATCGCAGCTGCGCAATGCGCTGGCGTTCCTGCTGGCGCAGCCGCCGCAGGCGCTGGACGCGCAGCTGCAGGATGCACGCCGTGACTGGCCGGCGTTGCCGGCCGTAGCGGTGGGGCTGCCCAGTGAACTGGCCGAGCGTCGCCCGGACATCCGTCGTGCCGAAGCGGCACTGCATGCGGCAACGGCAGGCATCGGCGTGGCCAAGGCCAGTTTCCTGCCGCGCATCACCTTGAATGGCGACGCCGGCTTCCAGGCCAAGCAGCTGGATGATCTGGATGGCTGGAACGCGCACCGTTTCAGCATCGGTCCGTCGATCAGCCTGCCGATCTTCCAGGGCGGACGGCTGAAGGCCAATCTCGCGCTGAGCAGGCTGCAGCAGCAACAGTCGGCCCTGCAGTTCCGCCGTACCGTGCTGCAGGCATGGCACGAAGTGGATGACGCCATGGATGGCTACAGTGCCGAGCAGCAGCGCACGGTGCAGCTGCACGTGGCAGTGGATGAGAGCGAGACGGCACTGGGGGCGGCGCGCCGGCAGTACCAGGCCGGCGTGGTCGACATGCTGGACGTGCTGACCACCCAGCGCATCGCACTGGACAACCAGGCCGCGCTGGCCAACAGCCAGGCCACCGCCGCGATCGCGCGTGTAGAGCTGTACCGCGCGCTGGGTGGAGGCTGGTAGTGCCGGCCGCTGGCCGGCACCTTCATGGATGTTGCGGTTGCCGGCCAGCGGCCGGCACTACCTCGCGTCCCGGTAGTTGCCAACCAAGGTTGGCACCTACCAGGGCAGGGCCTCAACGCACGTCGCGCAGTTCCCAGTGGCTGCCGGCCAGCAGGCGCAGGCGCTGCTTGAACACGTCACTGTCGATGCGGGTGGTGGCGACCAGGTTGATGCGCAGGTCCTTCTGCTCGCCGGTCACGGTGGCCTCCGGATCGGTCACGCCCCACTGCGGTTCCACCGCGTCCGGGTCGGGCTGCTTGGCCTTCCAGCGCTCGAACAGCGTGCCGCTGCGCAGGGCATCCTGCAGCTCTTCGGCGAAACCGGCGGCGCCCTGCGAGTGGAAGGACAGGTCAGGGTCATTGCCGCGGGCCTTGGACGGGTCGGGCAGGCTGATGTGGTACTGCGCAGGCATGGAGTTCTCCTTGAAGTGCGGCAAGACTGGCACAACCGCAGTGGAATCGATGTGCAGATTCCGGCCGTGGCCAGCGCTCATTCGAACCGATGCGGCCCATCGGCGAAGCCTACGGTGACCGCGCCCTTGCCGACGTTGACCATGCCGGTCAGGCTCATCACCGATTCGTACACGGTCACGCCATGAGTGGCGCAGACCTCTTTCAGCTGTGCGTAGCCGGGCAGGGCACGCAGCTCGTCCAGTTCTCCGCCGTAGCTGACGCACACCGTCGGCGTCATCAGTCCGGCACGTACGCGCTGGCCGACCACCGCGAACAGCTTCTGCACGGCATTGTCGAATCCCTTGATCTTGGCCACCGGCCCGGTCTCGCCGCGGTAGCCATGCAGCACCGGCTTGATGTCCAGCGCGCTGCCCAGTGCGGCGCTGAGCAGGCCGACACTGCGGTCACCCTTGTGCCGTGCGCGCGCACGCATGTAGTACAGGTCACGGGTGACCATGTAGCCGTGCACGTTGCCGGCCAGTTCCTCCAGCCGCTCCCGGATCTGCTGCACGCTGGCGTTGCTCTCGCGCAGGCGCACGGCTTCCACCGCCGTAACCGCCTGCGCGGCGAACAGGTTCTGGGTATCGAGCACGCGCAGCGCGAACGGTGAGTTGTAGCCTGCCGCCTGGCGCACCGGCTTGTAGTCGTTGAGGATGGCGAAGCTGGCCTGCAGCGCGTTGTCATGGATCGGGCTGCGGGTCTTGGTGATGGTCATGCAGAACACGTGGTCGTAATCGATCACCAGCTGCTGCAGGAACAGGTCGCGGATCTGGTTGACACTGAAGGGAATGGTTTCCGCCTCGGCGCCGTGTTCGGCCACGTGCGCGTGCAGGAAGCTCAGCGTGGCCTGCTCATCGCGGTGATCGGCCAGCACGGCTTCGCCGATGCGGACGGTGATCGGCAGCAGCACGATGTTGTGCTCGGCAATGAAGTCCTGCGGCAGGTCGCAGGCCGAGTCGACGACGATTCCGATGCGCATCCGCGGCTCCCCCTCCAGGGCGGTTGTAGGTTCGGAAACGTGAAATCTATCTCAAAACCAGAGCCCGCGCCCGAGGGAAAGGCGCCACCCCTGTTCAGCGATCGCGCTGTACCGCCACCGGCAGGCTGTCCAGGCGTTGCCATTCGGGCTGCTGCAGCAGGGCAGGATCGGCCAGCACGGCCGCCATCAGCGGATGGGCGTCGTTGCCCCAGAACAGTTCCTGGTCGATGGCCAGGGTCGGGACCCCGAACACCCCGGCGCCGATTGCGGCCTCGGTGTTGCGCCGCAGCTGTTCCTTGACCGCCGGGGCGGCGATGGCGCTGGCGACATCCTCGATGCCCAGCTGCGCACCCGGTTCGCGCAGGGCCTCGGCGCTGTCACCGGCATGGCCGTCGCGCCAAATCCAGTCGAACAGCACGTCCACCGCCTGTGCGCTGGCTCCGGCGGCCAGGCACAGGCGCAGCGCCGACAACGGATTGAACGGATGGCCGGGCGGGAAGCGCATCGGCGTGCCCTCGGCCTGCGCGGTCCATTGCAGCTGGCGGTACATGAAACGGCGCTTGGCCGGAATCTCGGCCGGCCCGAGATTGCCCAGGTGATGCAGCACCGCACCGAAGGCGATCGGCACGGTCTGGATCTGCGCGAACTGCGGCAGCTGCTTCAGCTTCTGCCAGTGCAGGTAGGAGTAGGGCGAAACGAAGTCGAAGTACCAGCGCAGTGTCGCCATCGGTGTGTCCTCGTGTGCGGTCAGGGCTGCGCGTTGCGCTGCAGGTAGCGGTCGCGCAGGTCGGTCTGGCGCGAGCGCATCGGCATCGCACGGCCGCCCAGCCAGACCTGCTCGGCATAGTGCGCCACGTCCAGCGGGTCGCCTTCCCACAGCACCAGGTCGGCGCGTTTTCCAGGCTCGATGCTGCCGATCTGGTCGGCCACCCCGAACGCCTGCGCCGGCACCCGGGTCAGCCCGGCCAGGCCATCGGCCCACGGCAAACCGTTGGCCACCGCGTTGCCGGCCAGCTGGCGCATCTTGCGCGCGTTGTGGGTGGCGTCGCCGCGCTGCACGAACGACACCGGCACGCCGGCGCGTTGCAGGCGTGCGGCATTTTCCAGGGTGGCGCCGATCTGGTCGAAGCTGGCCGGCAGGTTGGCCAGCACGTCGACGAACACCGGCACCTGTGCGGCGGCCAGCTCCGGCGCGACCTGCCATGCTTCGCTGGCACCGGCGATGGCGATCTTCACTTTCTCGCGCGCGGCCCAGCGCAGCAGCTGGCGGATGTCCGAGGCACGATCGACCTCCACCACGATGCGGCCCTGGCCTGCCAGGTAACGGCTGAGCGTGCGGCGCCCGGCCGGCGTCAGCAGCGCGTGCGGCGAGTCCGCGGCCACCTGGCCGCGTGCTTCGTCGATCATCTGCTGCAGCAGCATCCATTGCGCGGCGCGCGAATGCCCGGTCAGCTCGGAGGCCGCCGCGCCGATGCGCAGGAACAGGGCGCGCGGGCCGATCGGGTCGGCGCTGCCGTCCAGCCGCATCACGCCGCCCTGGCCAGCCACGAAACCACCGCCGGTGGCAGCGCCCAACGCAGTGAAGCCGATGCCTTCCAGGCGCGTGACCGGAATCAGCACCGAGGCCGGGTTGTAGGCGAGGGTGACGTCGAATTCCGGGCGCAGCGGCTGCTCACCGAGCTTCAACGAACTGTCCACCGTGCTCGATTCACCCGAGACCTCTTCGATGCCGGTTTCGGTGATACCGCCGAACAGCGCCGGCGTCAGGGGGCGGCCATTGGCCTCGATCACGGTGGCGCCGGCAGGCGCTGACAGGCCGTTGCCCACCGCGCGGATGATGCCGCCCTGCACCAGCACGTCCGCGTTCTGCAGGCTGCCGCGCGCGCTGGCGGTATGCACCGTCGCGTTGCGCACCAGCAGGTCCTGTGCCTGTGCGGATGCGGAGATGCAGGCCAGCACCATGACAGTAGCGCCGAACCATGCTCGGCTGCCCTTCGCGGCAGACTGCGTCAACTGCTTGAGCACCACCATCAGCGCACCTCCTGGCCAAGCTGGAAATCAGAACGCGGCGTCGCTGCCGGTGCACTGCGGTCGTACAACCTGCGGCCATCAATGAAGACCTGCTCAGCCAGTGCATACGAACTGAAGGGGTTGCCGTTCCACACCACCACATCGGCCATCTTGCCGGCCTCCAGCGTGCCGGTCTGGCCCTCGATGCCCAGCGCCTTGGCGGCGTTGGCGGTCATCCAGGTGATGGCGTGCTCGGGCGTGATCTCCGGCATGCGCGCGCGGCGCGCGGACGCCATTACCTTGGCCGCTTCCTGGTTCAGGCGCTGGATGCCTTCGGGTGAATCGGAATGGACGATGGCACAGCTGTTCTTCGGCCGGTCGACCAGCGCGATGTTCTCGGGAATGCCGTCGAAGGCTTCCATCTTGAAGCCCCACCAGTCGGCCCAGAGTGCGCCGCAGACGCCGTCGGCGGCCAGCCGGTCGGCCAGCTTGTAGGCCTCCACGCCGTGGTGGAAAGCGGCCACCTTGAAGCCGAATTCCTTGGCCAGGTCGAGCATGGTGGCCATCTCGTCGGCGCGGTAGCAGTGGATGTGCACGCGGATGTCGCCTTCGATGGCGCCGGCCAGCGTGTCCAGCTTGAGATCGCGCTTGCCGCCTGCATCCCCGGCGCTGTCGCCCTTGTCGCTGCCGAACCATCCCTTGCGCTTGGCCGGCTTGGGTTTGTTCTTGGCGATGTAGTCGGCGGCGTCGATGAAGGCGGCACGGTAGCCGGCCACGTTGCCCATGCGCGTGGCCGGGGTCACGCCCTTGCCTTCGCCATAGACCCGCTTGGGGTTCTCGCCGCAGGCCATCTTCAGGCCCCATGGTGCGCCGGGGAACTTCATCGCCTGGTAGGTGATGGCCGGGACGTTCTTCAGGGTCACGCCGCGGCCACCCACCAGGTTGGCCGAGCCGGGCAGCACCTGCATGCTGGTCACGCCGCCGGCCAGTGCCGTGGCGAAGCCTGGGTCCTGAGGCCACACCGAGTGTTCGGCCCAGACGTTGGCGGTGACCGGTGCGGTCATCTCGTTGCCGTCGCTGTGCGCGCCGACGCCGGGGCTGGGGTATACACCCAGATGCGAATGCACGTCGATCAGCCCGGGGGTGACCCACTTGCCCTGCGCATCGATGCGGGTGACACCGGCATCGGCCTGCAGTTGGCGACCGACGGCGGCGATGCGGCCGTCGCGCAGCAGCACGTCGGCGTTGTCCAGGCGCTGGCCGGTACCGGTCAGCACCGTGGCGTTCTGGATCAGTACCGGCGCATCAGGATGGGCCTGGTAGGTGCTGGGGTAGGGATCGGCGACAAAGCGCGAGGCGCCCACCGCCGGAGCCGTACTCAATGAAAGCAGCGCCAGGGCCACCCCGGCGCGCAACAACGTCGATGCCATGCAGTTCCCCTTGCAACCTGGTCCAACCGCCGACGCTAGCCCGGTGGCGGCGGGCTTGCCAAGTGACCTTCTTCACAGGACGGTCGACGGCGGCTCGACTGCACCGGCCGGGTGGCCGAAAATACCCGGTCCCCCGCCGTACCGGACCGCCCATGAAAAGCAAGCAGGAAATCGTCGACAACTGGCTGCCCCGGTATACCGGCGTGCCTCTGGACCAGTTCGGCCAGCACATCCTGCTGACCAACTTCGGCGGCTACCTGCATACCTTTTCCGAGCTGACCGGTGCGCCGGTCATCGGCCTGGACCGGCCGATGGCAAGCGCCACGATCGACGGCATCACCATGATCAACTTCGGCATGGGCAGCCCCAATGCCGCGATCATCATGGACCTGCTGTCGGCGGTGATGCCCAAGGCGGTGCTGTTCCTCGGTAAGTGCGGTGGCCTCAAGCGCAAGAACCAGCTGGGTGACCTGGTGCTGCCGATCGCCGCGATCCGTGGCGAGGGTACCTCGGGCGATTACCTGCCGCCGGAAGTCCCGGCCCTGCCGGCCTTTGCCCTGCAGCGTGCGGTTTCGACCATGATCCGCGACCTCGGCCACGACTACTGGACCGGCACGGTCTACACCACCAATCGCCGGGTGTGGGAACACGACGAGGGCTTCAAGGAACGGCTGCGGGCGATGCGCTGCATGGCCATCGACATGGAAACGGCCACGGTGTTCGCCGCCGGCTTCGCCAACCACATCCCCAGTGGCGCGCTGCTGCTGGTCTCGGACCAGCCGATGATCCCCGATGGGGTCAAGACCGAAGCCTCCGATGCCAAGGTCAGCTCCCAGTTCGTGGAAAACCATATCCAGATCGGTATCGAGGCGCTTAAGCTTATCCGGCGCAACGGCAAGTCGGTCCGCCACCTGCGCTTCGACGAATGATGATGAAGGCCGGGCGCGGGGCGTCCGGGCCTGGGAGTAGGTAATGGACGTTGCCGCGCAAGTGGTGGAATTCTGGAACGAGGCGGGCCCTGCAAAGTGGTTCGCCCGCGACGACGCGTTCGACGCGCAGTTCCGCCAGTTGTTTCTGGATGAGCATTTCGCCGCCGCTTCGCGCGGGCGTGAGCATTGGCTGGGCAGTGCCGAAGGGGCGCTGGCCCTGATGCTGCTGCTGGACCAGTTCCCGCGCAACTGCTTCCGGGGCACTGCCCATTCCTACGCCACCGATGGCCTGGCCCGGCATTACGCCATGCGGGCCATCGAGGAAGGCCTGGACCTGCAGCTGGTGCCGAAGCTGCGCGCCTTCATCTACCTGCCGTTCGAGCACTCCGAGGATCCGCTGGACCAGGACCGCTCGGTAGCGATGTTCGACGTGCTGGGTGACAAGGAATACCTGCAGTACGCCGAACTGCACCGCGACATCATCCGTCGCTTCGGGCGCTTCCCGCATCGCAACGCCGTGCTGGGCCGCATCCCCACGCCGGAAGAACTGGATTACCTGGCCGAAGGCGGGTTTGCCGGCTAAGAAAAAGGGGACGGAGGGGATTAAGTCGTTTATGGCACAAACGACTTAATCCCCTCCGTCCCCTTTTTCAGTGCCGATCAGTACTTCGGCACGCCGTTGTCGACGTCTTCGGACCAGGCGTTGATGCCGCCGGTGACGTTGAACACCTTGGTGAAGCCGAGGGCGCGGAACTGCTCGGCGGCCTGCGCGCTGCGGCCACCGTGGTGGCACATGAAGGCCAGTGCGGTGTCCTTGGGCAGGGCTTCCAGCTCGGCACGGCCGTTGCCGTCGAAGGTCTTGAACGGCACGCCCACGGCGGCGATCTCACGCTCGTCGGCCGGGCGCACGTCCACCAGGGTGATGTTGCCGGCACGCACCAGGTCATCGGCATCACGCACGCTGATTTCCTGCACCGGCTTCGGCGCGTTCGGGTTGTCGATGGCCAGGCCCTTGCCGCGGATGTCGTCCACCCAGTCGATGGTGATGCCGTTGGCGCGACGGGCGCTGGACAGGTCGAACTGCACGCGCAGGCCGTTGGATTCGGCAGCGATCGCGCCTTCGTCATGCGGGGCCAGCTGGAAGTTCGGCTGGAAGCCGGCGTCGATGGTCAGCTGCAGGGCAGCGCCCGGAGCGTCGGCCAGCGCGCCCTTGAGCATTTCCACGGCGGCCGGGGTGACGGTGATGCTCGGCGGGGTGCGGTCCGGAGCGGCCAGGCCCAGCACGCTGCTCAGTTCGCCGCTGGCGGCCATCTGCAGCACGATGTCGCTGCCGCCGACCAGTTCGCCGTCGATGTACAGCTGCGGGATGGTCGGCCAGTCGCCGTAGGCCTTGATGCCTTCACGGATTTCCTGGTCGGCCAGCACGTTGACGTGGGCGAACTCGACACCGAGGTCCTGCAGCGCGCCCACGGCCTTGGCCGAGAAGCCACACTGCGGCATCGACGGCTGGCCCTTCATGAACAGCACGACGCGGTTGGCGTTGAGGATGGATTCGATGCGCGAACGCAGGGCGGGATCGAGGGACATGGACGTCGGGGTTCCGGGAATTCGAATCATCAATTCTAACCCTCATGGCATCATGGGGGATGAGCAACGCAGGAACATTGCATCGCATCCCGGCCCGCCCCTGGCGCTGGCTGCCCTGGCTGGTGGCGTCGCAGTTGGCCGTGATCCTGGTATGGGTACTGGCAGGCTGGCACTGGGCCCTGCCGCTGATGGTGGCCAGCCACGCGCTGTTCATGGTGCCGATATTCCTGCCCAACAGCCGTTTCTACGCGCCGGTATTGAGCCGGGTGCCGGACGCTGGCAACAGTGTCTGGCTGACGATCGATGACGGCCCCGGCCCGGAAACCCGTGCCGTGCTCGACCTCCTGGACCGCCACCAGGCGCGTGCGACCTTCTTCCTGGTGGGGGACCGTGCGCTGGCGCAGCCGGAACTGGTGGCCGAGATCCTGCGCCGTGGCCACGACCTCGGCAATCACAGCCACAGCCACCCGCAGGCCCGCTTCTGGCGGCTGGGACCGGCTGCGATGCGCGCCGAGATCGAAGGCTGCCAGCATGCATTGCAGGCCCTGAGCGGGCATCCGGTGCGCTGGTATCGCTCGGTGGTGGGCATGACCAACCCGTTCGTGGCGCCGGTGTTGAAGGCGCTCGGCCTGGTGCGCGTGGGCTGGAGTGCACGCGGTTACGACGGCGTCGGCTGCACGCCGGAGGGCGTGCTGGCGCGTTTGCTGCCCGACCTGCGGCCAGGAGCCATCGTGCTGCTGCACGAAGGCGCCGCCCACGGCCACAATCTGGTGATCATCGAGCGCGTGCTGCAGGCGCTGGACGAACGCGGGCTGAAGGCGCAGCTGCCGGCCCCGTAGTGCCGGGCTCTCGCCGCATGGAGCAGCCGAGCCTGGGCTCGGCTCTACAGAGGCGGGCGGCCATCCTGTAGCGCCCGAGCCGATGCTCGGGCGGCGGTGCGTAGCGCCGGAAAGCGTCGGAGAGCAGCCGAGCGTGGGCTCGGCTCTACACTTCAGGGCGTTCGGCCACCAGCAGCCAGCTGTTGAACGGCGTACGCCCATGCAGCGGCCGGGGGGCGGTCACCTGCAATCCCGCTTCGGCAAGCGTCGTCTGCAGCACCTCTGGATCGGGGTAGTGGCGCGGCCGCGTGCCCATCCAGCCGACCAGCCAGGCCAGCCGGTCCGCCACCCGCGTGGTGCGGTCGCGGCCATCGCCGGTGGCCAGCGGCGTGCGCAGCAGCAGGCAGCCGCCGGGAGCCACCCGCGCACTGGCCGCGCGCAGCAGTGCCTGCTGTGGGCCCGCGTCCAGGTACTGCAGCACGTCCAGCAGCAGGACGTGCCCGGCCTGCGCCGGCAGTGGCGCCTGCACGTCCACGCAGTCGAAGCGCACGTCATGCAGCTCGACGGCGGCACGTTGCGCGCGGGCGATCTTGCTGGCGTCCACGTCCATGCCCAGGTAGCGCTGGGTGCCGCCGCGCTGGCGCAGTACATGGGCGAACAGGCCCAGCCCGCAGCCGAGGTCCAGCACCGGCTGCCCGTCCTCAGGCAGATGCTGCAGCACGCCGTCGTACAGCGGATCGCTGCCGAGCTTGCCGCGGGTGTAGTAGTAGTCGCGGCGGCTGCCCCAGGCCTGCGCCGGGCGGAACGCTTCGGCGATCAAGCGGGCCTGCGGGGCCGTCAGGGGAGCACAGGGCAGGGGCGGGCCGTTCCGTGGCGTGCCGTCCATCGCCTCAGTCCGTGCCGCCAAGCAGATGCGCGGCAACCGGCAGCGCGCGCGCGCTCCACAGCGCGTACATCCGCGCTGAAGGGTGCAGGCCGTCCTCGGCGATCATCGTCGGGTCTTCGCCCTGCGCGCGGCTGATGTCGGTGATGTCGACGAAGGCCACGCCGTGCCGGGTGCTGATCACCTCGGCGGCGGCATTGAACTCATCGGTCTGGATCTCGATCGCGGCCAGGTCGCGGCCACTGCCGGCACCGAACGGGGTGGCACCCCAATCGGGGAAGGACAGCACCAGCACGCGGCCGGCATCACCGCCGGCGAAGCTGATCGCCCGCTGCAGCAGGGCCTGGAACTGGCTGCGGTATTCGTCCAGAGGACGCCCGCGGTACTGGTTGTTGACGCCGATCAGCAGGCTGACGAAATCGAACGGACCCTGCGGTGCGGTCGCGTCGATACCCGCATCGAGCTCGTCAGTGGTCCAGCCGGTGGTCGCAATGGTCTGCGGGTTGGACAGGTCGATGCCCTGCGCACGCAGGGCGGCGGCCAGCTGGTGCGGCCAGCGGCCTTCGACTGCAACCGCTTCACCGATGGTGTACGAATCGCCCAGCGCCAGGTAGGACAATGCCACGGCTCAGGCCACCGAACGGCGCGGCTTCAGCGGCACGACCTTGGTCGCATCCTCGGCACGCCGCGCCAGCACGCGGTCGATGCGGGCGAACACATCGCGCATCACCGAAGCTTCCGGCATCAGGGTCACGCGGAAATGATGGCGGTAGGGCACGTTGAAGCTTGAGCCCGGCACCACCAGCACGCCTTCGTTGTTCATCAGGTCCAGCGCGAAATCGTGGTCGTCGAAGCCCTTCGCAGCGGCACCGACCACGGCCGGGAACGCATACAGCGCGCCGGCCGGCGCGACCAGTGACAGGTGCTCGCTGGCTTCGCAGGCCTCGATCACCGCGCGGCGGGTTTCATACAGGCGGCCGCCCGGCGTGCACAGCTCCGAGATGGTGTCCGGACCGTTCACCGCCGCCTCGATGGCGTACTGGCCCGGCACGTTGGCGCACAGGCGCAGTGCGCCCAACAGGTCCAGCGCGGCGCGGAAGTCGCCCAGGCGGGCATCGTCACCGCTGAGGTGGGCCCAGCCCACACGCCAGCCGCAGGCGCGGTGCACCTTGCTCAGGCCACTGAAGGTCAGGCACGGATGATCACCGGCCAGCGGCGCGACCGGCTGGAACACCGCGTCGTCGTACAGGATCTGGTCGTAGATCTCATCGACCAGCAGCAGCAGGTTGTGGCGGCGCGCGATTTCCACCACGCGCTCCAGCAGTTCGCGCGGGTAGCTGGCGCCGCTGGGATTGTTCGGATTGATCAGCACGATGGCGCGGGTGCGCGAAGAGACCAGCGTCTCGATCTCGCTCGGGTCCGGCTGGAATCCGTTCTCCGGCGCGCAGCGGTAGTACACCGGCCGGCCATCGTTGAGGATGGTCGAAGCCGACCACAGCGGGTAGTCGGGCGAGGGCACCAGCACTTCGTCGCCCGGGTTGAGCAGCGCACGCAGTGACAGGTCGATCAGCTCGCTGACGCCGTTGCCGAGGAAGACGCGGTCCGGGTGCGCATCGGGCGCGCCGCGGCGGGCGTAGTAGCTGGCGATGGCTTCGCGCGCCACCGGCAGGCCCTGCTGGTGGGTGTATGGGTCGGTGCGGCCCATGTCGTCGGCGATCGCGCGTTGCAGGTGCTCCGGCGCGCGGAAGCCGAAAGCGCCCGGGTTGCCGATGTTGAGCTTGATCAGCTTGCGGCCCTGCGCCTCCAGCTCCCGGGCTCGCCGCGCCAGTTCTCCGCGGATTTCGTAGCGCACTTCGGAAAGGCGCTCGCGGATGGCCAGGGGCTTGGGCGAGGTGGTGGACATGGGAGCTGGGCCGTCAAAAGGCATGGGGCTTCCATCCTACCGGAATTGCTGCACTGCATGGCAAGGGCTCCGGGCCCGTCACTGCTGGGCTGGCAGGGCGCTGGCACAGGTAGAATGGCGGCGATGACCCAGACCCCCGATTTCATCGCCCTGCAGACCATCGGCTGGCCCTGGCCGGGCCCGCCACAGCAGGCTGACTGGCAGGCCGCGATGGCCGCGCACCCGCAGGCCCGCCCGGCACGGGTGATCGAACAGCACCGCACCCACTACGTGGTGGCCGATGGCCCGGATGCATCGATCAAGGCCGAGTCGCTGCCCGAATGGCAGCGCCCGCGCTTCCCCAGCCATGAACGGCCGGCGGTGGGCGACTGGGTGCTGCTCGATGGCATCCGCATCGTCGCCCTGCTGCCACGGCGCACCGCGATCAAGCGTGGTGCCGCGGGTGAGCACTACCACCAGCAGGTGATCGCGGCCAACATCGATACGGTGTTCATCGTCTGTGGCCTGGACGCTGACTTCAATCCGCGCCGCATCGAGCGCTACCTGCTGCTGGTCGGCGGTGGCGGTGCCGAACCGGTGGTGGTGCTGACCAAGGCCGACCAGACCGAGTACAGCGAGGATGCGCTGGCGGTGCTGGAAGAGCTGGAGATGCAGGGCATCGCGCTGCATGCGATCAACGGCCTGGATGCTGACAGCGTTGCCGTGCTGCAACCGTGGCTGGGCCCGGGCCGCACCGTGGTGCTGGTGGGCTCGTCCGGTGCCGGCAAGTCCACGTTGACCAACACGCTGCTCGGCGAGCAGCGGATGAAGACCAACGCGGTGCGTGCCAACGATTCGCGCGGACGCCACACCACCACCCATCGCGCGCTGATGCCGCTGCCGTCGGGCGCCTGCCTGATCGACACCCCCGGCATGCGCGAGCTGAAGCCGACCGGTGAAGAGACGCTGTCGGAAGGTGGCTTCGCCGATATCGAAGCGTTGGCCGCACAGTGCCGTTTCAACGACTGCAAGCACCAGCAGGAACCGGGCTGTGCGGTACGTGCCGCGATCGAGGCCGGCGAGATCGAAGAGAGCCGACTGCTGAACTACTTCAAGCTGAAGGAAGAAGTGGCCGCCGCCGCCGCCAAGCTGGCTGTTCGCCAGGCCGAGACCGCGCAGGAGCGTGGCGGCAGGAAGGGCAAGGGCCAGCAGTTCCGCCCGGCGGGCAAGAACCGCCGGCGGTAGCACAGCAGCCGAGCGTGGGCTCGGCTCTACAGTGGGTCCGTGGCGGAGTCATTTCCTGTAGCGCCCGAGCCGATGCTCGGGCGGCGGCGCACGGCGCCGGACACGGCAGGGCGCTATAGTCCGCCCATGGAACCGACCGCGACGCTGGACCGTGACGTGGCCCACCATGCAGCGCTCGATGCGCGCCTGGTCGAGGCCGTGGGGGGCATCCGCCTGCTGGGCCTGACCAGCTGGCCGGCCACGCTGCAGGCACCGTTCCTGGACAGCGTGGCACGTGGACAGCCGGTGCTGCCGAAGGTGGATTACCCGAGGCTGGATTTCAGCGAGGAGCGCCGCGCACTGGCTGCGATCGCCGCCGACTGCGATGATACTCATCCGCTGGGCCACTACGTGCGCCAGTCGGCGCAGAGCTGGGACCTGGCCGCGCAGCTGCTGGAAGGGTTGGGCACGGCGGCGGTCGATACCTGTTCGGTGCAGTTGTTCGGCGCGCCCGAGCAGCCGTTGCCAGGCAGTGGCCCAAGCACGCGCGAAGCGGCGCGTCACTTCATCCAGATTGCTGCCGAACTCGACCACGAACTGCTGGCGCCGGAAGAGCAGGTGCCGGTCTCGGCCATTGCCCTGCAGCTGCAACTGCAGAACGATCTGGATGCCTTCTTCGAATCACGCATCATCCAGGTGCAGCTGGATCCGGAGCTGGTGTCCAAGGCGGCCGCCGGCCCGACCCGTATCCGCCTGCGTACCAGTGCGCGCTTCAGCGCCTACGACCGTGCGCAGCTGTTCCACCATGAAGCGCTGGTGCATTCGCTGACCGCCTTGAATGGCCGCGAACAGCCGGTGCTGCCGAGCCTGGCGTTGTCCTCGCCACGGGTGACGGCAACCCAGGAGGGGCTGGCGACGTTCGCCGAGCAGATCACCGGCAGCATCGACATCGAGCGCCTGAAGCGCATCAGCCTGCGTACCGAGGCGATTGCGATGGCGCGCGAAGGTGCTGATTTCATCGAGGTGTTCCGCTACTTCTGCGATGCCGGGCAGAACGCGGAAGAGAGCTTCGCTTCGGCACAGCGCGTGTTCCGTGGCGTGCCGCCCAATGGCGGCCTGGCGTTCACCAAGGACACGGTGTATCTGCGCGGCCTGGTGTCGGTGCACACCTTCTTCCGCCACATGCTGGCCGAGGACCGCCTGCAGGTCTGCCGCTGGTTGTTCGCCGGCAAGATGAGCCTGGCCGATGCGATCGCGTTCGCGCCGCTGTTCGAGGCGGGGGTGTTGAAGCCGCCGCGCTGGCTGCCGCATTGGGTGAGCCGGGCGAACGGCCTGGCTGGCATGCTGGCGTTCTCGCTGTTCGCCAACCGGATACGGATGGACCAGCTGGCGCCGGAATGAAAGGCGTTGGCGGGATGATGCGCTGGCGCCTCGATTGATGTCGCTGGGCGGCGGTGGGGCACCCTGGCCAGGACACGCCGTAAACCCATCCATGGGGGCTCGATCGGCGCATCCATGCGCCTCACGGTCCTGGCCAGGGTGCCCCACCGCCGCCAGACATTTTCCCGCGCGGGCGGCAGCACATCACCGCGCCGAAGGGATTGCGCTTGAAAAGCAAAGAGCCGGGCAATGCCCGGCTCTTTGCTTTTTGCTCTTCTTTGCCTTCCGCACCGTGGCGCGGGAAACCGTCGAGCAGGGTCGGATGGGCCGGCGCAGGACCGTTGGCGCCATGGATGGCGCCATCGAGCCCCCATGGATGGGTTTACGGCGTGTCCTGCGCCGGCCCATCCGGCCCTGCCCCGCGACGATAATCAAGACGCCGCGGGGCAACGCTTTCGACTTAGAACTCTGCCGCCACCGTCATGAACAACTGCCGCGGTGCGCTCGCATGGATCGCATAACGCGTGCCCTTCGGATCAGTCGGTGCGAACGAACTCAGCTGGCCCGCATAGCGCTTGTTGGTCAGGTTGGTCGCATTCAACGACACCCGCACGTTGCGCAGGCCCAGGCCCGGGCCGAAGTCGTAGCCCGCACCAGCGTCGAAGGTGGTCACGCCCGGCACCGACTGGTCGTTGGTGTAGGTGTAGTAGCGCTTGCCGGTGTACTTGGCACGCAGGCTGGCGAAGAAGCCGTCACGATTCCAGCTGATCTCGCTGGAGGCCATGCGCTGCGGCGTATCCACCGTGATCTTGCCGGCCACCGGCACGATCGCGCCACCCGAGGTGTAGTCATCCTCGTAGGTGGTCTTGTTCCAGGACAGCGCGTTGTACCACTGCAGGCCGTCGATCGGCTTGAGGATGAAGGTCAGCTCCGCACCGTGGCTCTTCACCGAACCGACGTTGATGAAGCGCGTCACGCACTCCGGACGCGTGCCGACTTCGATGCTGGAACACGGGTTCAGCGACAGCAGGCGGTTGTCGAACTTCACGTTGTACGCGGCGATCGAGGCCTGGTACTTCTCGCCGAAGGTACGGAAGCCGGCTTCCAGGCTCTTGGACTTCTCCGGCTCCAGGCCGGCGCTGGCCGCGAACGATTCCGGCGACACCTGCAGCGGGCCACCGCTGCCGCCACCGACGAAGGCGGCGATGTTCTCGGCGTACGAGGCGAACAACTCGTTGTTGGCGTTGAGCTTGAAGCCCAGGCCCACCTGCGGCAGCACCGACTTCTTGGCGGTCAGCGTGCCCGAGGCGATGCTGGTTTCCACGCCCGGCTGGGCGGTGGCGCGCATGCGGGTGTTCGGGCTCTTGATGCCCACGTCCACGGTCAGGCGCTGGTCCAGGAAGCGCATGCGGTCCTGCACGTAGAACTGGCGCGTGCGGATGTCGAAGTCCTGGTTGAACAGCAGGCGGTCCGGATTCTTCAGGTACAGGTCGTCCAGGAACGGGCCGCTGATGTAGTAGAAGTTGCGCGAGACGTTGTGGTCGTTCTGCTCGTACCACAGGCCGGCCTCCAGTTCGTGGATGCCCACCGTCCACGACAGCGCGGCGGTCAGGCCATCGCGGTTGATCGTGTAGTTGGTGCTGCGGATCGAGATCGGCAGCATCTTGTCGGTACCCGGGTAGGACGGCTGGCCAGGTGCCCACCAGTGGCCCTGGCCACGGTTGTCGTGGTGGTAGGCCAGCAGCTTCAGGCGGCCCTGCTCGCCCAGGCGCAGGTCGGCATCGACCGAATAGAGGTTGTCGTCGCGCAGCGCGCGGCTCTGGTAGTAGGCATCGTCGATGCTGTTGACGCCGCCGCTGAACTTGCAGCGTGCCTTGTTGTAGGTGCCCGGTGCGCAGTACGCGGCAGCGACAGCGCGATCCCAGTCCGGCGCATAGATGTTCCAGTCGTAGCCCAGGCCACGTGCCAGCATGTCCTTGGACAGGTAGGCGTAGTTGGCCTGGCTGGCGCGCGAGGTGGCCACGAACGCACCGAAGCGGTGGTCGCCGACATTCCACACTGCCTTGGCGTTGAACTGGCGGGTGGTCTGGTTCTGGTAGGGCGCGGCCCACATGTCCTGGTCCTGGTGCACGCCGGACACATAGGCCGAGAAGCCGTTGATGTCACCGGTATCCACGCGCAGGTAGCCACGGCGCTGGCTGTTGTCGCCGACGGTGACGCTGGCGCGGCCACCGAACTCGGTGGACGGGTCCATCGAGAAGTACTGGATGGTGCCGCCCAGGTTGCTGGTCGAGGCCACGCCGAGCGAACCGATGCCCTGCGACAGTTCGGCACCGGCCAGGTTCTCGGCGATGATCGCGCGGGCGATGCTCAGGCCGTTGTAGTTGCCGTAGCTGTTGTCGCCCAGCGGGATGCCGTCCAGCGTGTAGCCGAGGCGGCTCTTGTCGAAGCCGCGCAGGCTGATGGTCTGCGATTCTTCGTTGGCGCCGAAGGCATCGTTGGACTGCACCGACACGCCCGGCAGGCGGTCGAGGATCTTCTGGCCGCTGGTGCCCGGCGGCAGCACCTGCTTGTCGACGGTGGTGATGCGCTGCACCTGGCGGGTCTCGCCCTGGCCGATCACGGAGACGGTATCCAGCGTCTGCGCGCTCAGCGCGGCATCGGTGCTGGCGCCGGTATCGGCGGCGGTGGCGGCATGGGCGCTGGTGGCGGCGGAGAGGGCGATCGCCACGGCGATCGTCAGGTGTCGGGTCTGCATGGTGGTCCGTTGCATTGGGGGTGGTCACCGGCACGCGTGCGCGGTGCATGGCCACTATGCGAACGGAACATGAAACCTTCTTTACGAAAAACCAACGAACGATGCAGGACAGTGGTGCGTGTCCTGCAACATGTTCGTCATGGTGGTAGGCCGGTGGGAATCAGAAGCGCTCCCCAAGCCAGCTCAATTTGAGCTGGTCCATGCAGTCACGGTCATGTTCGGAGAATGAGAACCCGATCTGGATGCCGTTCACTACTGTGCCGAACACCGTCGACTCGTCCAGGCTATGCCCTGACGGCACGGAAAGGACATTGAAGTCGGGGTAGCGACGACCCATCTGCTTTCGCGAGATGCAGGCGCCGCTCAGCCGCAGCGTAATGCCTTTGATGATTCGCCCCGACGCGTCGGTGTAGATCTGGCCAGAGGGCCCCTTGATCCTCCCAGCGACCGCGAATGGCGCCAGATCGATGGTGGCGCTGTCGCCCCGGCCCATTCTTGCTTCCGAACGCGAGCCGGGTGGAGCCAGGGGTGATAGCTGCGCGACAAGGTCAGAGCGCACCAGCTGCAAGGACCAGCGTTCCACGAGCCGCCAGGTTGCACCCGCCTCTTCCGCAGTGGCAGCGGGTGGCGTGGCCGCCAGTGGTGGGCTGGCGACCACAAGAAGCGCAATCAGCAATGCACGCATGCCTACCTCCTTGATCCGCGATTCCGGCCGTTCGTCCATCGGGTTCAGCGAGCGTTGGCAGGTATAGCACCGGTTCTGCCGATGTATCGGGCAATGCGTCCCGAATATGCAGAAGCAAAAAAAGGGGCCGCATCCCCCTCGCAAGCGAAGGTTCACCGGCCCCGCGCACTCCGTGGGGGAGGAGGTCCACGCCTTGCGTGGAGACGGGCTCAACCCATGTACAGACCACCGTTGACCGCGTAGTCGGCACCGGTCACATACGAGGCTTCATCCGACGCCAGCCACGCGCACAGGCCGGCCACTTCCTCGGGGCGGCCCAGGCGGCGCACTGGTACCGAGGCGGCCAGCCGGTCCAGCACATCCGGCGGGAAGCTGCTGATCGCCTGGCTGGCGATGTAGCCCGGCGACAGCGTGTTGACGGTGACCCCGCGCGACGCAACTTCGGCAGCCAGCGCACGGCTGAAGCCATGCATCGCGGCCTTGGCGGTGGCGTAGTTCACCTGGCCGATCTGTCCCTTGTGGGCACTGACCGAACCGATGTTGATGATGCGGCCCCAGCCCCGCGCGGCCATGCCGTCCACCACCTGCTTGGTCAGGTTGAACAGCGCGTTGAGGTTGGACGCGATCACCGCGTTCCAGTCCTCCACCGTCATCTGCCGGAACAGCAGGTCGCGGCTGCCGCCGGAGTTGTTGACCAGCACGTCCACTTCACCGACTTCGGCGCGCACCTTGGCGAACGCGGCGCTGGTCGAGGCCCAGTCCGTCGCGTTGCCTTCGGAGGCGATGAAGTCGAAGCCCTGTTCGCGCTGCTCGCGCAGCCAGTTGGCCTTGCGCGGCGAGTTCGGCGCGCAGCCGGCAACCACGGTGTGGCCGCTGCGGGCCAGGCTCTGGCAGATGGCAGTGCCGACACTGCCCATTCCACTGGTGACGTAAGCGATTCGAAGCGTCATTGCAGAAGGCTCCTTGGCAAAGGGTCAGGCGGCGAGGGGATACAGGCCGAACAGCAGGCCGCCGATCATCAGCAGCATCGAGATGGCGATGGCCCACTTCAGGGTGAACTGCTGGTGGTCGGCGAATTCGACCTTGGCCAGGCCCACCAGCAGGTAGGTGGACGGCACCAGCGGGCTGAGCAGGTGCACCGGCTGGCCGGCCAGCGAGGCGCGCGCCATTTCCACCGGGGTGATGCCGTAGTTGCCAGCGGCCTCGGACAGGATCGGCAGCACGCCGAAGTAGAACGCGTCGTTGGACATGAAGAAGGTGAACGGCATCGACGCCACCGCCGTGATCACCGCCAGGTACGGGCCCCACGATTCCGGAATCACCGCCAGGAAGCTGTGCGACATCGCTTCGACCATGCCGGTGTTGTTGAGGATGCCGGTGAAGATGCCTGCGGCGAAGATCAGCGACACCACCGACAGCACATTGCCGGCATGGTTGACCACGCGGCGGCGCTGCTCGGCCAGGTTCGGGTAGTTGATCACCAGGGCGATGGCGAAGCCGACCATGAACAGCACCGGCATCGGCAGCACGCCGATGATCAGCGCGGTCATCAGTGCCACGGTCAGCGCCAGGTTCACCCACAGCAGCTTCGGGCGCTTGATGTCTTCGGCGTCTTCCACGGTCGGCAGCGGGTTGCTGTCATCGGACACGCTGTTGTCCATCCAGCTGCCGCCCTTGGGCAGGGTCACCACGCCGAGGCGTCGGCGTTCCTTCAGGCCCAGGTACCAGGCCAGCAGCAGCACGCCGGCACAGGCGATCACCATCGACGGGATCAGCGGCACGAACACGTCGGCCGGGTCCACGTGCAGCGCGGTGGCCGCGCGTGCGGTCGGGCCGCCCCACGGGGTCAGGTTCATCACGCCGCCGGCGAGGATGGTCACGCACGTCATGTTCAGCGCGTTCATGCCCAGCCGCTGGTACAGCGGCAGCATCGCCGAGACGGTGATCATGTAGGTGGTCGAGCCATCGCCATCGAGCGAGATCAGCATCGCCAGCACTGCAGTGCCAAGCACGATCTTCATCGGGTCGCCCTTGACGAAACGCAGGATCACCCGCACCAGCGGATCGAACAGGCCGGCGTCGATCATCACCCCGAAGTAGAGGATGGCGAACATCAGCATCACGCCGGTCGGCGCGATCTTCTTGATGCCCTCCAGCATCATCTCGTCGATGCCGGCACCGAAGCCACCGATCAGCGCGAACAGGATGGGAATGGTGATCAGGGCGACGAGCGGCGACAGGCGTTTGCTCATGATCAAGTACATGAACGTAATGACCATGCCAAAGCCGAGGATGCTCAGCGTCATCTGCGGACTCCTTGCGAATACAGGACGTGGGGGAGTGGAAGGGGCCCGGGCGGCATACCCGGGAATTCGGGCTTAGAAGTCGTACTGCAGGCGTCCGGTGACCGCGCGCGTGCGGTCCACCGTCACCCCGGCCAAGCGGTCGCGGTTGCGGCTTTCGATCACGTTGAGCATGAAGCGCAGGTTGTCGCGCAGGTACCAGTTGCCACCCAGCGTCCAGGCTTCGGTGCTGCCGCGGCGCAGGTCCGGCGCACCATCGAGATGCTGCGCGCCCCACATCTGGTCGTAGCGTAGCGCCACTTCGAACGCGCCGGCCCTGTGGCGGATATCCTTCACCCGCGCGAAGCGGCCGGTCTTGCGGTCGTAGGCGCGGCTTTCGCCGGTGACGAACCAGCTAACCATGCCGTAGGCGGCCATCACGTCGCCGCGCTGTGAACCGTCATCGAAGGTGGCGCCACTGAACTCGCCCTGCCACGACAGCGGGCCGCGCACCTGCGCGTATTCCAGCGACCACTTGTTGACGTCGGTATCGCGGCCGGCGGAGAAGTCGACCAGGGTCAGGCGGCTTTCATCGGACAGGTGGCCGGCCGGGCGTGGTCGGATCTTCAGGCCCGGAACGCCGTTCGCGCCGGGGTTGTCATAGGCCTCGCGGGCCAGCGACAGGCCCAGGTGCAGCACGTCGCCATCGGCGGGCGAGGGCGCCCAGGTGACACGGCCACCGGCAGCACGCCCCTTCACCTGCCAGGCGTCGATGCTTTCCAGGCTGTAGATGCTGGCGGCCCAGGTGAAGTCACCCGGATTGGCCTGCCACGACGCGCCCAGCCGGTACAGCGGCGCCAGCGTGGTGCCGGCGTTGCCGCGCTCCAGGAAGCTGCCGTAGTTGGAACTGGTGCGGTCATCCAGCGAGAAGTACTGCTTGAACTGGCCGACGGTCAGCTTGCCGGCCTTGCCGAAGCTGCGCGCCAGGTACACGTCCTTGGCCTCGACGCGGTCGCCGGAGAAATCGGCCTCCAGCTTGTAGTCGACCACGAAGAACTTGCCGGATACGTCAACCCACGCGCGGCGGATTTCGGTGTCGTCCTTGTTCGGGGTGCCGCGGTTGTCGTTGTCGAAGGTGGCGAAGTCCAGATGCAGGCGGCCCCCCAGGGTGGCGGTGACCGGACGGTCGTCTTCGGCAGCGAAGCCCGGCGCCGACAGGACAGCCAGCGCCATCATGGCGGCAGGACGCCGCCAGGCAAACGTGAATTCCACAAACCCTCCCAGGTGCGCGCCAGGCGCGCGGCAATCGTGGGCACCGGACGGTGCGCGGCCGCAGTCTGGGTCGGGCAAGCTGTCATCGTCCTGTCAACGGATTGTGCGGTGCAGCGTAAAGCGGCTCGCTGCTGCTTCCTGGCAGGGCCCGGCGAGCGCGGCAGCGGCATGCGGTAGCATTCGTTTCCCCTCCCACCCTCGTGCCCATGCGCCTGCTGCTGGTCGAAGACAACCCGGATCTGGCCGATGCGATCATCCGCCGCATGCGCCGCAGTGGGCACGCCGTGGACTGGCAGGCCGATGGCCTGGCCGCCGCCAGCGTGCTGCGCTACCAGAGCTTCGACCTGGTGGTGCTGGACATCGGCCTGCCCAAGCTCGATGGCCTGCGCGTGCTGGCCGGCATGCGCGAGCGTGGCGACAGCACGCCGGTGCTGATGCTGACCGCACGCGATGGCATCGAAGACCGCGTGCAGGCGCTGGATGTCGGCGCCGACGACTACCTGGGCAAGCCGTTCGATTTCCGCGAATTCGAAGCGCGCTGCCGCGTGCTGCTGCGTCGTGCACGAGGCCAGGCCAGCGAAGTGGTGCAGATCGGCGGCTTCCAGTTCGACAACGCGGCGCACCGGGTCAGTCTCGACGGTGAACCGATCGAACTGCCCAACCGCGAGTACCGGCTGCTGGAGATCCTGGTCGGCCGCCTCGGCCAGGTAGTCGGCAAGGACGAAATCGGCAACGGCCTGTTCGGCTTCGACGACGAAGCCGGCCCGAATGCCATCGAGCTGTATGTCGGTCGCCTGAGAAAGAAGCTGGCAGGCGCACCGCTGCGCATCACCACGGTGCGCGGCGTTGGCTACCTGCTGGAAGCCAGTGACGGCAGCGCCGACGCCGATGGCTGACGCGCGTACCGCGAATGCCGCACCGGGCTCGCTGCGGCGCACGCTGCTGGTCTACCTCGGCGCGTTGCTGGCGGTGTTCGCGGTGGCCCTGCTGTTTGCCGCGCGCGGCTATGGCCAGCGCGCCGCCAACCGTTCCTACGACCATCTGCTGGTGTCCTCGGCACTGTCCATCGCCGATTCGGTGGCCCTGGTCGATGGCCAGTGGCAGGTCGATCTGCCCTATGCCGCGCTGGACCTGCTGGCGATGGCCCCGGAAGACCGCGTGTTCTATCGGGTCGCCGACAGCCGCGGCAACCTGATCACCGGCTACGGCGACCTGCCGGCGCCGCCGCGACGGCCCGGCACGCAACCGCAGCTGTTTGATGCGGCGTACAGCGGCGAGACCGTGCGCTTCGTGGTGGTCGGCCGCAGTTTCGCCGCCGCCTCGGCGCAGGGGGAAGTACAGGTGCAGGTCGGCCAGACCCGGCGTGCGCGCGAAGCGGTCGCGCAGGACATGGTCAACCGTGCATTGCTGGCGATCGGTGTGCTGTCCGGGCTGCTGCTGGCGCTGGTGGCCTTTGGCGTGCATCGCGCGTTCCGGCCATTGGTGCGGGTGGAACGCGAGCTGTCGCGCCGCGAGCCGTCCGATCTGAAGCCGCTGGATGCGCGCGTGCCGCGCGAGATGGACCAGATGGTGGCGGCGTTGAACCGCTTCATGGAACGACTATCCAGCAGCAACGAGACCTTGCGCGCGTTCATGGCCGAGGCCGCGCACCAGATGCGTACGCCGTTGGCTGCCCTGCGCGCGCAGGCACAGCTGGCGCTGGATGACGACGACCCCGAGGACATGCGGCGCAGCCTGCAGGCGATCGAACGCAATGCCACCCACATGAGCCGGTTGCTGAACCAGCTGCTCAGCGATGCCAGCGTGATCCATCGCTCGCACCTGCAGCGCTTTGCGGCGGTGGACCTGGCCGAGACCGTGCACCAAGCCCTGCATGAAGCGCTGCCGCAGGCCGGCCCGGCGCCGCGCGTGCAACTGGCGATGACCGCCGAACCGGTGCAGGTGCACGGCGATGCACTGCTGCTGCGCGAAGCGATCAAGAACCTGGTCGACAACGCATTGAAATACGGCGGCGACGGCCCGTTGCAGATCGCCCTGACCGTGGAAGGCGGGCAGGCCGTGCTGACCATCGCCGACCACGGTGCCGGCATTGCCGCCGCCGATGCCGAACGCGTGTTCGAGCGCTTCGCCCGTGGCGAAGGCGCGCCGTCCGGCGGCGCCGGGCTTGGCCTGGCCATCGTCAAGCGCGTGGTCGACAGCCATGGCGGTCGCATCGACCTCAGCAATCGCCCACAGGGCGGGCTGGTCGCCACCATCCGCCTGCCCCGGAGCACTCCATGATCCGCCTGTTCGCTGCTGCCGTTGCCTTGCTGCTGGCCCTGCCGGTGCTTGCGGCACCGGGCGACGTGCGCCGCTTCCCGGCCCAGGCAAAGGCCACTGCGCAGCTGCGCATCCACGGCACCACCGACATCGAAGTGTTCGCGGTAGTGATTGCCGACTACCAGCGGCTGCACCCCGGCACTGAGGTGGTGTACGAGGACATCATCACCCAGGACCTGTACGCGCGGTACCTGCACGACCGCGGCGGACCGGCATCGCCGGACCTGCTGATCTCCAGCGGCATGGACCTGCAGACCAAGCTGGTCAACGACGGCCACGCGCTGCCGCATCGTTCGGCGCAGACCGCTGCGCTGCCGGCCTGGGCGCAGTGGCGCAACGAGGCCTTCGGCATCAGCTACGAGCCGGTGGTGATGGTCTACAACACCCGCGCACTGCCGGCTGCGAAGGTGCCGCACACGCGTCGGCAACTGCTGGACCGGTTGCGCGCGGAGGGAGCACCGCTGCGCGGCAGGGTCGGTACCTATGACATCGAGCGCAGCAGTGTCGGCTACCTGTTGTCTACGCAGGACGCGCAGCGTGGCAGCATCGCCGGCGCGTTGCTGGGCGCGCTGGGCGACAACGACGTGGTGCGCGATGAGCGCACCGGCGTGCTGCTGGACAAGGTCGCCAGCGGACAGCTGTCGCTGGTCTACAACGTGCTCGGCTCCTACGCGCAGGCGCGCATCGACGCGGGTGCGCCGCTGGCGATCGTGGAGCCCGAGGACTACACGCTGGTGGTGCTGCGTACCGCGGTGATTCCACGTACCGGCCCACACCCGGAAGAAGCCCGGCGCTTCCTCGACTACCTGTTGTCACCGCGTGGCCAGCAGGTGCTGTCGCGCGAGGCACGCCTGATGCCGATCGTGACCGGCAACGCACGTGGCGACGATGCGCCCGGCCGCAGCCGCCGCCCGATCCAGCTCGGCCCGGGCCTGCTGGTGTACCTGGACGCGCTCAAGCGCCGCCAGTTCCTGGATGCCTGGCGCAGCAGCGTGGAGCCGGCAGGGCGCTAAACCTAGGAGCCATTCCCGCCGATATCCTGTTTCCAGTCGTGTGAGGAATGAGCATTGGGAAGGCTGAAGGACAACTTCGAAGACCTGGAAATGATTGGCTCAAGGGTCATGCGTAGCATTCACTGGGCCCGTACAACGGCGGTAAGGCGAGTCCTTCTAGTTATAGGCTCCTCGGTGGTTATCGTCGGCCTGTACCTTTTGCTAATCAATCATCTGAGCTCGTATCAATTGGAGCGAAGTGACTATCGAGCCAAAGCGGCTAGTCAGGACTATGACGCGATTCAATATGCGGAGTTGCTGGACCTGATCGATGAATGCCTGGCTCCACGTAATGCTGCGCTGGCGGGATTTGCCTGCAGGGCAGCGGACCTGAAGTACTCCGAGGTCCAGCGGGGATCGGCTGTGGTAAATCGAAAAGAGGTTCTGGAGAGAGGTGACTACCCTCGGATGCGGATTGACGTCCGGTCGGCGCAGCGATTGTTGGATCTTCAGCGCATTGGTAGCGTTCCTTCAACCCTGCGTGAGGATCTGTACGAGGTGATGCGCAGTACGTATGGCAAAGTTGGAACAGCCCTACTGATCGGTGTCCTGTATCTGACGATCTGGTTGGTGCCGCATTTTCTTAATTACAGAGAGTCTACACAGCAGTCGCGGCAGCCCTTTCTGGGGCATCGACTGGCCGGCGAAGCAAATGAAGAAGGTATTCCCTTTGGTGACATGCCAAACTTGCCTCATGAGCGAATACACCATCCTGATCGCCGATGACCACCCGCTGCTGCGTTCGGCGGTGGTGCAGTCACTGCGGCAGAGTCTGCCGCTGGCGCAGGTGCGCGAGGTCGCCAGCGCCGAGGCATTGGCCGAAGCACTCGACGCGCACCCGGACGTGGACCTGGTGCTGCTCGACCTGACCATGCCCGGTGCACACGGTTTCTCCGCGCTGCTGCACGTGCGCGGCTCGCATCCGGACATCCCGGTGGTGATCCTCTCGTCCAACGACCATCCGCGGGTGATCCGTCGTGCCCAGCAGTTCGGCGCGGCTGGTTTCATTCCAAAGTCTGCTCCGGCCGAGACCATCGGCGAGGCGGTGCAGGCGGTGCTCGATGGTGGCCTGTGGTTCCCGGCGATGGCCGCCGAACGCTCCGAGGCCGACGCACTCCTGGCCAGCCGCCTGGCGCAGCTGACCCCGCAGCAGTTCCGCGTGCTGCTGTGCCTGGCCGATGGCCTGCTCAACAAGCAGATCGCCTATACGCTGGGGTTGGCCGAGAACACGGTGAAGGTACATGTCACTGCGATCCTGAAGAAGCTCGAATGCCACAGCCGCACACAGGCAGCGGTACTGGTGAAGGCGCTGGAGCCTGAGGGCGACGCCGGCATCGGGTTGTAGTTTCCAGCCAACGGCGCAGCCCCTCGTGGGTGGGTTTGGGTTGGTCGCTGAAAGCAGAAGCTGCGAGCGGGCCAGTCGGGTTGGGTGCGCGGGGGACGCCGTGAATCCGTCCCTGGAGGCTTGGCAGCCGCTTGCTCGTGTGCGCTGTCCTGCGCACACGGCAAGACCCGGGTTGGGCGTCCTGCCCAACCCGCCCGAGGCATGCCTCGGGCCCATGCGGCTGACACCCCCGCGCACCCAACCCGACCGACCTCTGACAGATTTCGGTGGCCTGTCACCCACGGAAGAGAAAAGAAGATCAAAAGCAAAGGCAGCCTGGCAGGCCATTTTTCGTAGAGCCGAGCCCACGCTCGGCTGCTTTCCGGCCCGTCCGTGAGGCCGAGCATGGGCTCGGCTCTACACGAGCAAGCGCAGCGCGCGACCCGCTTTTGATCTTTTTTCTTCTCCTAGGGTGGACGCGCACGGAACGTGTCCGTGGCCGGGCAGATGGGCTGCACAGGGGCGTGAGCCGCATGGATGCGGCGACCGAGCTTACAGGGACGTACTTGCAGCGGCCCCTGTGCAGCCCATCTGCCCGGCCCCACCGATGAACTGCTTTGTGCGACCACCCACGAGGGGCTGCGCCGTTGGCTGGAAACTACCCGCGATGCCGGATCAACAACTGGCTCATCAACGCCCGCAGCGCCGGCGGCTTCACCGGCTTGGCCATCATTCCCCAGCCGCGCTCGGCGGCCATCTCACGCAATCCCGCATCGCGCTCGGCGGTGACCAGCACCACCGGCGGGCGGGCCTGCCACAACTCGGCCAGCGTCTCGTACAGCACCGGCCCGTGGTGATCGCCCATGCGCACATCCAGCAGCACCAGCTCCGGCACCGCGCCTGTTGCCGCCAGCTGCAGCGCCGCCTGCGGGCCGTCGGCCAGCGCCACCTCGCAGCCCCAGCGCTCCAGCAGCGCGCGGCTGGCGGCGCAGACGTGCGGATCGTCGTCGATCACCCACACCCGGCGACCGCGCAGCGGATTGTCCGCGGCCGGTTCCTGCACCAGCACCGGCACAGGAGCAATAGCGGGAATCGCGCTGGCTTCGCCGAACGGCACGCCCACCGCGAACACGCTGCCCTGGCCCAGCTGCGAGCGCAGGCGGATCGGGTGGCCGAGCAGCCGACCGATGCGGTCGACGATTGCCAGGCCAAGGCCGGCGCCGCGCTGCTGGCCGTCGTGCAGGCGGCGGAACTCCTCGAAGATCTCGCCCTGCAGTGCATCGGGAATGCCGGGGCCCTGGTCGTGAACTTCGATCCACAGCAGGCCTTCGCGGCGACGGCAGCCGAGCAGCACGCGGCCACGTTCGCTGTAGCGCAATGCGTTGGACAGGAAGTTCTGCAGGATGCGGCGCAGCAGCGCTTCATCGCTGACCACCACCGCAGCGGTATCGACCCAGTCGACCACCAGCCCACGTGACTGCGCGGCGATGCCGAACTCGCGTGCCAGCGTCTGCAGCAAAGGCCCGAGCCGGAACGCCTGTACGCGCGTGGGCAGGCTGCCCGATTCCAGGCGCGCGATATCCAGCAGGCTGTTGAGGATCGCATCCTGCGCGGCCAATGCAGCATCGATGTGGTCGCTGGTCTGTTGCTGCGCCGGGTCACTCAGCTTGCCGCGCAGCACCGAGACGAACATGCGCGCCGCGTTGAGGGGCTGCAGCAGGTCGTGCACGGCCGAGGCGACGAAACGGGTCTTGTAGCGGTTGGCCTGCTCGGCTTCGCGGCGTGCTTCTTCCAGATCATGGGTGCGTTCGGCGATGCGGTGCTCCAGCGCATCGGCCAGGGAGCGCAGTTCGCGCGCGGCGTTCTTGTAGCTGGTGATGTCGGCATAGCTGGTGACGAAGCCGCCGTCAGGCAGCGGATTGCCACGGATCTCCAGCACCGTGCCGTCGTCCTTCTCGCTCTCGCGCATGTGCGGGCGGCCGCTGCGCAGGTGGTTCAGGCGACGCTCGATTGCTTCATCGACCGGGCCCGGGCCGAGCAGGCCACGGCGTGCGTTGAAGCGGAACAGTTCCTCGATCGGCCGGCCGACGCGAACCAGGTCCTGTGGGAAACGGAACAGTTCCAGGTAGCGCGAGTTCCACGCGACCAGGCGCAGTTCGCGGTCGATCACCACCACGCCCTGCGGCAGGTGTTCGAGGCTGCGGCTGAGTCCGCTGTCGGCGTCGGTGGCCGCCTGCAGCAGGCCATCCTGTGCGGTGCGCAGTTCCCGTGCGTGCTGCTTGAGCAGGGTTTCCAGTTCGCGGCGGCTGCGCAGGCGATGCTTGGCCAGGCGTCGGCGCTGCTGCACGAACAGCACCAGGAAGCCCAGCGCCAGCCACGCGGCACCTCCGGTGAGGGCGGCTGCGCGACCGGCGGCGGTGGCGGCGCTGGCGTCGTGCAGCAGATGCAGGTTCCAGCCTTCGGCGGGCAGCGGCAGGCTTTGCCACAGCATCAGCTGCGGCAGTGCGGGATCGAGCAGGCGCACCATGCGGCCACCATCGGCAAGCACGTCTTCAGTACGCGCGCGCAATGGCTGCAACGCGCGGTCGGCGTATTGGCGGGCGTCCAGCATTTCGCGGCGCTCATCGGCGCCCAGCGGGCGCAGCAGGCGGTAGCGCCAGCTGTCACGGTTGGCCAGGAACACCACGTCATGGTCGTCGCTGGCCAGCACCACGTCCGGGCTGCTCAACCATTCCTGTTCCAGCGCCGACAGCTCGACCTTGATCACCACCACGCCGAGCCGCTTGCCGTCTTCCTCGATGGCCTGCGACAGGTAGTAGCCGGGTACGCCGGTGGTCATGCCGATGCCGTAGAAGCGGCCGCGGCCCTGCGCCAGTGCCTGCCGGTAGTAGGGGCGGTAGCTGTAGTTCTCGCCGACGTTGCTGGTCGGCTGGTCCCAGTTGCTGGCCGCCACTGCCACCCCGTCGTGGCCGACCAGGGTCAGGGTCGAGGCACGGGTGACTTCATTGGCGCGTTGCAGCTTGAGGTTCAGCCGCTGCTGTTCGGTGGGCGAGGGCGGCACACGCAGGGCGTGCAGCAGATCCGGATCCAGCGCCAGTACCTGCGGCAACGTGCCGAAGCGGTCGATGCGCTGCTGCAGGCCCTGGCCGTACAGCTGCAGCTGGCGTTGCACCTGGCTGCTTTCCTCGCCGAGGGCGCGCCGCCAGGCGTAGTGGCCGGCGGCGACCGCACAAAGCACGGTGCCTCCGACCATCACCAGGATGGTCAGCAACAGCATCCGGTGGCGGCTGAGCCAGTACATGGCGGCAGTCTACGCAGGGCCGGCGGGCGTGACGTGCACGCCCGCCGGGATCTGACGTGGAAGGGGTCAGAAGTGCATCTGCGCGCGCAGCTCGAAGATCTCCGGCGTGCTGTGCACACCACGACGGCTGGCGTCGACCTTCACGTAGTTGGCCTGGAACTTGAAGTGGCTGGTCAGGTACCAGTTCGCGCCCAGGGTCAGGTCGTGCTGGCGGCCACCAAGGATGCTGCCATCGTCCAGGTCCATGCGGCTGTAACGGGCCACCAGTTCCACCGCGCCGTAGTCGTGCGCCGGCTTGATGTTGGCCACGGCACCTGCGTTGTACGGGCGCGACTCGCCGGTCAGCACCCAGCTGGCCATCGCGTACTGGCCGCTGCCGGTGTAGTCGGGCTTGCCGTCATGGCGGGTGACCGTAGCGCGCAGGGCTTCGGCCTGCAGCGAGAACGGGCCGCGGATCCAGATGCCTTCCAGGCCGGTGCGGCGGATCTGGTCGGCGGTGACCAGGGCGCCGGAATCGACGTAGCGGATGTCGGTCAGGCCGGCTTCCGGGCGTGCGCGAAGGCGCGCGCTGGCCTCGTGGTGCACGTCACGGCCATCGCTGTAACCGCGCGGATTTTCCTGCGAGTAGGCCAGCCCCAGGTGGATCACGTCACCCGGCGCCTTCACCGGGGTCCACACCGCACGTACTGCCTGGGTGGTGCCGGGGTTGTCACCCTGCAGGTCCTTGCCGCCATAGGCGCCGGCCTGCAGCAGGTACTGCGGACGCTCCAGCACCCATTCCACGCCGGTGCGGCGGCCTTCGTAGAAGGCCTGCACGGGCAGCGCGGTTTCCAGGAAGCTGCCGGCGCGCGAAGAGGTGTTCGCATCCAGGCCGACCGGGGTCTTCATATAGCCGAAGCGGAAGCGGCCGATGTCGCGGCCGAAGAAGGCCTTGCTCTCGAAGCGCACGAACACGTCCAGCCAGGTATCGGACTGGAAGTCGTAGTAGACCATCGCGTCGTAGACGCCCTTCTTCTTCAGCGTCGCACCGAACTCCTTGCGGCGCACGGCGTCGTCGTCCTCCAGGCCGCTGCC
Organism: Stenotrophomonas sp. YJH_SMC_91; assembly: GCF_059368495.1. Classification (NCBI taxonomy): domain Bacteria; kingdom Pseudomonadati; phylum Pseudomonadota; class Gammaproteobacteria; order Lysobacterales; family Lysobacteraceae; genus Stenotrophomonas; species Stenotrophomonas sp. YJH_SMC_91. The sequence goes on from NZ_JCAFRT010000015.1 coordinate 93,095, forward strand.
CGAGGAGAAATCGTTGTAGTCGTAGGCGATGTTGGCGGTAGCGGCCAACTCGGTGCCGTCGCCGAAGGCGTACTTGGTCGGCCAGTTGTCGAAATCGGCAGCCGAAGCGAAGGCGGGAAGCGCGGCCAGCGACAGGGCCAGCAAGGTGGGAATCGGGCGCATGTTGGGTGCGGCTCTCTCAGATTGCGTGTGGACAGGACAACAACGGCCGCAGGGGCCGAAACTTTCGCAATGACGCGCCCGGCCGTTCAGCACGGGCCACCGGCCTCGCCAGGATCGGGCGGTGCGGCGCCAGTGTAGGCATCGCCGCCACCTGAACCGGGGGGCTAGTACCAATAGGTTATCTGCGCCGGCGTGCCCGGCGCGTACAAAGGCGTCCATTGGTCGCACCTCCTGCGCATGCAGCACAGGGCCTGCGATCAGTTTCCACGGTAACGGTTCCCGTGCTGTCCCGGGGCCGTACGTGCCTGAAAACGCCCCTTCCGGAGTCCGCCATGCACATCCCGACCGCAGCCCCGGCGCCTGCAAAGCCGTTGCCGATCTATCGCCAGCTGTATTTCCAGGTGATCGTGGCGATCGTCCTGGGCGCCATCCTCGGCCACTACGAGCCGCTGATCGGCGAGAAGATGAAGCCGCTCGGCGATGCCTTCATCAACCTGGTGAAGATGATCATCGCGCCGGTGATCTTCCTCACCATCGTCACCGGCATCGCCAGCATGACCCACCTGCGCACGGTGGGCCGGGTGTTCGCCAAGGCGATGGCGTACTTCCTGTTCTTCTCCACGCTGGCACTGATCGTGGGCATGATCGTGGCGCACGTGGTACAGCCCGGCGCCGGCATGAACATCAACCCGGCCGAGCTGGACCAGACCGCGGTGCACAGCTACGTCGAGAAGTCGCACGACCTGACCCTGGTCGGTTTCCTGATGGACATCATTCCGAAGACGCTGGTGAGCGCCTTCGTCGACGGCAACATCCTGCAGGTGCTGTTCATCGCGGTGCTGTTCGGCATCGCGCTGGCCTCGGTGGGCGAGAAGGGCAAGCCGATCCTGAACTTCCTGGAGGCGCTGGTCGCCCCGGTGTTCAAGCTGGTGCACATCCTGATGAAGGCCGCCCCGATCGGTGCCTTCGGCGCCATCGCCTTCACCATCGGCAAGTACGGCGTCGGTTCGCTGGTCAACCTGGCGTGGCTGGTGGGCTCGTTCTACCTCACCGCGTTCCTGTTCGTGGCGGTGATCCTCGGTGTGGTCTGCCGACTGTGCGGCTTCTCGGTGTTCAAGCTGGCGCGCTACCTGAAGGCCGAGCTGCTGCTGGTGCTGGGCACTTCCTCGTCGGAGTCGGCGCTGCCGTCGCTGATGGAGAAGATGGAACGCGCCGGTTGCAGCAAGTCGGTGGTGGGCCTGGTGGTCCCGACCGGCTACTCGTTCAACCTGGACGGCACCAACATCTACATGACCCTGGCGGCACTGTTCATTGCCCAGGCCACCAACACCGAACTGACCCTGGGCCACCAGATCGCCCTGCTGCTGGTTGCCATGCTCAGCTCCAAGGGTGCGGCCGGCGTCACCGGTGCCGGCTTCATCACCCTGGCCGCCACCCTTGCGGTGGTGCCGGAGGTACCGGTGGCCGGCATGGCGCTGATCCTGGGCGTGGACCGTTTCATGAGCGAATGCCGCTCGCTGACCAACTTCATCGGCAATGCGGTGGCCACCGTGGTGGTTTCGCGCTGGGAAGGCGCGCTGGACCGCAACCGCCTGCAGCTGGCGCTGGATGGCCGCGAAAGCGAGCTGCCGCCGCCGGTGGACGCACTGCCCGAGGCGCTGCCGGCCAAGGGCTGACCCAGGTGTGTGGTACCGCGGGGCCGATCACGACAGTGGTACGGCCCCGCGGCGTTTCAGGGCGTCCCATGGCTGTCATCGGGGGCGCCGATGCTGGCATCCCGGTACCGTCGCATACGGCACGGAATTGTGCAGTCGCAGCATGCCTGCGACAGCATAGCGACAGGTCCAGACGCTCCAACGGGGGTATCATCCCCTGTCCCTTCTGCCCATTCATGTAACCCACATCGATGTCCAACGAAGATTTCAAACAGGCCGCCCTCGATTACCACCGGATGTCCCCGCCGGGAAAGATCAAGGTTTCCGCTACCAAGCCCATGCTGACCCAGCGCGACCTGTCGCTGGCGTATTCGCCGGGCGTGGCGTACGCCTGTGAAGCGATCAAGGCCGACCCGCAGCAGGCCAGCGAGCTGACCGCCCGCGGCAACCTGGTGGCGGTGATCTCCAACGGCACCGCGGTGCTGGGCCTGGGCAACATCGGCGCGCTGGCCGGCAAGCCGGTGATGGAAGGCAAGGGCGTGCTGTTCCAGAAGTTCGCCGGCATCGATGTGTTCGACATCGAAGTGGATGAAACCGACCCGGACAAGCTGGTCGACATCATCGCCTCGCTGGAGCCGACCTTCGGCGGCATCAACCTGGAAGACATCAAGGCGCCGGAGTGCTTCGTGGTCGAGCGCAAGCTGCGCGAGCGCATGAAGATTCCGGTGTTCCATGACGACCAGCACGGCACGGCGATCATCGTCGGTGCGGCCGTCCTCAACGCCATGGCGATCACCGGCAAGAAGATCGAGGACGTGAAGCTGGCGACCACGGGCATGGGCGCAGCCGGCATTTCCTGCGTGAACATGCTGGTGCAGCTGGGCCTGAAGCCGGAAAACATCCTGGCCTTCGACCGCGAGGGCGTGATCCACACCGGTCGTACCGACCTGGATCCGGAAAAGCAGCGCTATGCGCGCGACACCGACAAGCGCACCCTGGCCGAGATCGTCGACGGCGCGGACATCTTCCTGGGCCTGTCGGCACCGGGCATCCTGACTGCCGACATGGTCAAGACCATGGCGCCGGACCCGGTGATCTTCGCGCTGGCCAACCCGACCCCGGAAATCATGCCGGAGGTGGCGCGCGCCGCGCGTCCGGACGCGATCATCGGCACCGGCCGTTCGGACTACCCGAACCAGGTCAACAACGTGCTGTGCTTCCCGTACCTGTTCCGCGGTGCGCTGGACGTGGGCGCCACCGCGATCAACGAGGAAATGAAGATTGCCTGCGTGCGTGCCATCGCCGCGCTGGCCCGTCGTGCCGCCACCGACATGGGCTCGGCCTACGGTGGCGAGACGCCGAGCTTCGGCCGTGAATACCTGATCCCGCGTCCGTTCGACCGCCGCCTGCTGGTGGAGCTGTCGGCCGCCGTGGCCCAGGCCGCGATGGACTCGGGCGTGGCCTCGCGCCCGATCGAGGACATGGGCGCCTACCGTGACAAGCTGGCCCAGTTCGTCTACCGCACCAGCCTGATGATGAAGCCGGTCTACGACCGCGCGCGCAGCGACAAGCAGCGCGTGGTGTACGCCGAGGGCGAAGAGGAAGTGGTGCTGCAGGCGGTGCAGAACGTGGTCGACGACGGCCTGGCGCACCCGATCCTGATCGGCCGCCCGGAAGTGATCGAGTCGCGCATCGAGCGCCTCGGCCTGCGCCTGAAGATCGGCGAGAACGTTGAAGTCACCAACATCAACGACGACCCGCGCTTCAACGAATACTGGCAGTACTACCACGGCCTGACCGGCCGTCGTGGCGTGACCGTGGCCGCGGCGAAGAACCTGATGCGTTCGCGCCCGACCCTGATCGCGGCGGTGATGGTGGCCCGTGGCGAAGCCGATGCGATGCTGACCGGCATCGTCGGCCGCTTCCACAAGAAGCTGGGCTACGTGCGCAGCGTGCTGCCGCTGGAGCCGAAGGTCACCTCGACCTCTGCGATGACCGGCGTGATCAACCAGCAGGGCGTGTTCTTCTTCGTCGATACCCACGTGCAGGAAGACCCGACCGCCGAGCAGCTGTGCGAAGCGACCCTGCAGGCGGCCTACCGCATGAAGCTGTTCGGCATCGAGCCGAAGGTGGCGCTGCTGTCGCACTCCAACTTCGGCAGCCACGATTCCAAGGACGCGCTGAAGATGCGCCAGGTGCGCGAGCTGCTGCTCAAGCGCAACCCGCGTCTGAACGTGGACGGTGAAATGCAGGGCGACACCGCGTGGGATGAAGCGCTGCGCCAGAAGCTGCTGCCGGGCTCGACCCTGCAGGGCCGCGCCAACCTGTTCGTGCTGCCGAACCTGGAAGCGGCCAACATCGCCTACAACCTGGTGCGTGTGTTCACCGACGGCGTGGCGATCGGCCCGATCCTGATGGGCGTGAACAAGCCGGTGCACATCCTGACCACCAGCGCCACTTCGCGCCGGATCCTGAACATGACCGCGATCGCGGCGGTCGATGCGCAGATCCGCAAGCAGCTGGAAGCTGAAAAGAAGGCGTAAGCCTTCTTTTCAGCGACAGCTGCAGAAACGCGCCCCACGGGGCGCGTTTCTGTTTCCGCAAAGCGGAAACGGGTAGTGCCGGCCGCTGGCCGGCAGTGATGTCCGGGCGCACGACGTCAGCCGGCCAGCGGCCGGCTCTACCCCGGTCTGTGCCACACGCGCTACGCAACCCGGTCATGTCCCTGCAACGCCGTTGCGGCCCAATACGTCCACGCGGCCCGGCCGTGGGAAGGGACGGGACCGGCCTTCCCACCCTGGGCCCGACCAACTTTCCATGGGCGAGGGTGTCATGCGCAATCGAGTGACGCGGCGGTACTTCCAGCAGCTGTTCGCGCTGTACGCCGGCTTCGTGCAGTCGCGCTGAGGCGTAGACGCAGCGAGGTAGAGTCGACCGTTGGTCGACTATCGCGCGAAGCGCGGGGTTTTAGGGGGCTGTACGAAAGGCAGTCGACTAACTGTGATCTCTCTGTACGTTGTTCATCCGGGACATCTTTGGAAAATGGTGGTTACCACACCTCTCCAGACCCCAAAGAGCCCGGATGAACCACCATAAAAATGCCCGTTTGACCGTCCATAGTCGAGCA
>NZ_JCAFRT010000016.1:0-95600 GCF_059368495.1 Stenotrophomonas sp. YJH_SMC_91
CCTTGGCGCGCATCCCGGTAGTGCCGGCCGCTGGCCGGCAACCTCATGGACCTTGGCGCGCATCCCGGTAGTGCCGGCCGCTGGCCGGCAACCTCATGGACCTTGGCGCGCATCCCGGTAGTGCCGGCCGCTGGCCGGCAGCCCCATGGACCGTTGCCAGTTTCCCTATGGTTGCCGGCCAGCGGCCGGCACTACCTTTATGAATGGGCGATATTTCCCACCCTGCCCGCCCCGCCACGGCTTCGGTATGCTGGCGCCCTTTCCTGAATCCGGCGCCGCGAGCGCACTGCCGATGAGCCTGTTCCGCCCCCGCATGCTGCTGTCCGTCGCCCTGATCGGCCTGCTGGCCGGCTGCGGTGGCGATCCGGTCCGCCCCACGCCGCCGCCGGCGCCGACCGTGGTGCCACAGGCCAAGCCGGTGAAGATCGGTATCGCCCTCGGCGGTGGCGCGGCCAAGGGCTTTGCCCACATCGGCGTGATCAAGATGCTGGAAGCCAATGGCTTCGAACCGGCGGTGGTGTCCGGCACCAGTGCCGGCAGCGTGGTCGGCGCGCTGTACGCCAGCGGCATGGACGCGTTCCAGATGCAGAGCAAGGCGGTGGCGCTGGATGAAGCCAGCATCCGCGACGTGCGGCTGTTCTCCGGTGGCCTGGTGCAGGGCCAGAAGCTGCAGGACTACGTCAACGAACAGGTTGCCAACCGTCCGGCCGAACGCCTGAAGAAGCCGTTCGCCGCCGTCGCCACCCAGCTGGAAACCGGCGAGCGGGCGATCTTCGTGCGCGGCAACGTCGGCCAGGCGGTGCGCGCGTCGAGCAGCATCCCCGGCGTGTTCGAACCGGTGAAGATCGGTGGTCGCAACTACATCGATGGCGGCGTGGTCAGCCCGGTGCCGGTGGATGCCGCGCGCCAGCTCGGCGCCGACTTCGTGATCGCCGTGGACATCTCCAGCAAGGCCAGCGGCAAGGCGCCGACCGACATGCTGGGCATCGTCAACCAGTCCATCTCGATCATGGGCCAGCGCCTGGGCGAACAGGAACTGGCACGCGCCGACATCGTCATCCGGCCGAAGGTGCTGGACATCGGCGCTGCCGATTTCAGCCAGCGCGGCACGGCGATCCTGGAAGGCGAAAAGGCCGCGATGGCCGCGATGCCGCAGATCCGCGCCAGGATCCAGCAGCTGCAGCGCGCACGCGCCGCCGCAGCGGCACCGGCACCGGTAGCCGCACCGAAGTGCGAGGAAGCCTCGCGCCTGGGCAAGCTGATGGGCCGCAAGGACAAGTGCTGATCCCTTGATGCCTGGCCACCGGGCATGCCCGGTGGCCGCTCAGGACTCCAGCTGCAAAAGCGGCAGTGCCTGGAAACCCTTCACCGTGCGCAGCACGAAGCTGGAATTGGCATCGGCCACGCCACCGGCGTTGAGCAACCGGTCCAGCAGGAAGCGAGAGAAGTGCTCCAGGTCGCGCACGTAGACGTGCAGCAGGTAGTCCATGTCGCCGGTCAGCGCATGGCAGGCCACCACCTCGTCCCACGCTTGCACGCTGTCCACGAAGTGGCCGATGGCGGCCTGGTCGTGCTTTTCCAGCTGCACGCGCACGAAGGCCTGCAGGCCCAGCCGCAGCTGCCGCGGCTCCAGCCGCGCGCCATAGCCGACGATCACACCCTCGCTTTCCAGCCGCTGCAACCGCCGCAGGCAAGCCGAAGGCGAAAGATTCACCCGCGCCGCCAGTTCGGCGTTGGTGGCGCGCCCATCCCGCTGGATTTCAGCCAGCAGGCGTATATCCGTGCGATCAAACTGGACTTCTCCGGCCATTGTTGCCCCGCAACATGGTGAGTACGCAAGGATATTGCGCCAACAGGGCCAACGGGCGCAACTTTTGCAACCCTGTTGCGCGTGCTCTGCCCTAGCATCGTAGGCATCCCGTCAAGGAGTGCCCCATGGACCTCGCCCAGCCCCGCCGCGTCGAACACCAGCAGACCGACAAGGGCTACGTGCCGGTGTACACCACCGCGCTCGTCGAGCAGCCGTGGGACACCTATACCGCCGACGACCACGCCACCTGGAGCACGCTGTACCAGCGCCAGCGCGAGCTGCTGGTCGGCCGCGCCTGCCAGGAGTTCCTGGATGCACAGGACGAGATGGGCATGAGCGCGCACATGATTCCGCGCTTCGACCAGCTCAATGAAGTACTCGGCGCCGCCACCGGCTGGACCCTGGTCGGCGTTGAAGGCCTGCTGCCGGAACTGGATTTCTTCGACCACCTGGCCAATCGCCGTTTTCCGGTGACCTGGTGGATCCGTCGCCCGGACCAGATTGATTACATCGCCGAGCCGGACCTGTTCCACGATCTGTTCGGCCACGTGCCGCTGCTGATGAACCCGGTGTTCGCCGACTACATGGAGGCGTACGGCCGTGGCGGCGTCAAAGCCCATGCGATCGGCCCGGACGCGCTGCAGAACCTCACGCGCCTGTACTGGTACACGGTGGAATTCGGCCTGATCGACACGCCCGAGGGCCTGCGCATTTACGGCGCCGGCATCGTGTCGTCGAAGGGCGAGTCGCTGTACTCGCTGGAATCGGCCGCGCCCAACCGCATCGGCTTCGACCTGCAGCGGATCATGCGCACGAAGTACCGCATCGACACCTTCCAGAAGACCTACTTCGTCATCGACAGCTTCGAACAGCTGATGCAGGCGACGTCGCCGGACTTCACCCCGATCTACGCGGCACTGGCCAGCCAGGCGCATCTGCCGGCCGGTGACGTGCAGGGCGATGACCGCGTGTTCCAGAAGGGCACGGGTGATGGCTGGGCCGACGGCGGGGACGTGTAAGCGCACGGCGTACAGCGCTTCGCATTGAAAGGAAAACGGCGCACCTGGATGCGCCGTTTTCGTTGTTGCCTGCCTGCGCCATTGCAGCGGCGCAGGCGAGGGCAGGGCACTCAGGCGTCCACGGCGCGGCAGGAACCGCGCACCATCAACTGCGGATGCACGCTGGCTGCGGTCGGCGCATCCGGCACGTCGGCCTGCACCAGCATCGACGCGGCCACGCGGCCGATATCGGACACATGGCGACGCACCGAGGTCAGAGGCGGCCACAGCCGCGACGCCAGCGGGCTGTCGTCGTAGCTGACGATCGACAGCTGCTGCGGCACCGCGATGCCCGCACGCAACGCCACCTGGTACACGCCGGCAGCCATTTCATCGTTGCCGGCAAAGATCGCACTGGGGCGTTGTCCGCCCAGCAGCAACCGTTCGGCGGCATGCACGCCGGATTCGAAGGTGTCGCCCGCTTCCAGCACGCGCTCGCCCGGCAAGGTCAGCCCCACCTGGGCCAACCGGTCAAGGAAGCCATGGGTACGCTCACGCGCCGCGCGCCGGTCACCCGGTCCGGCGATCACAGCGATGTCGCGGTGGCCGAGCGAGAGCAGGTAGCCCGCTGCTGCTGCCGCGCCATCGCGATCGTGGGTGACCACCGCCTGCACGTCTTCTTCCGACGCATGCGCGTTGATCCGCACGTAGCGGCAGTCGATGTCGTCCAGCATCTGCGCGAGTGCAACCGATTCGGATGCACGCGGGCCGAGGATCACCCCATGCAGCTTCTGCTGCTGCACGAAGCGGCGCACGCCCTGCGCGCACTCCGGGTCCTGACTGTCGCAGGGATGCACCACCAGCTCATAGCCGGTGCCGCGCAGCGCTTCCAGCGCGCCGTGCTGCAGGTCGACAATGCATTGGGCGCCGGGGTCGTCGTACACCAGCCCGATCAGGAAGGAACGGCGGAACGCGAGTCCGCGCGCCAGGGGGTCGGGCACGTAACCGACCTCGCGCATCAACGCCTCGACCTTGTCGCGGGTGTCTTTGCGCACCAGCGGCGAGTTGTTGATGATTCTTGAAACCGTTTTCTTGGAAACTCCCGACAGTCGTGCGATGTCGTTGATCGTGGCAGCCTTGCCTTTCGATGCCGGCAACGCGGCATCGCTCATATTTCGCACTGACATGTATAGAACCAGGTAAGTCGGAGAATTCTAGCCTTGCGCCCGTCGGGCGCGAAGTTGCGGAATGTCGCAGCTGGAGCGGCACAGACCGTGTTCGACACGTTCCACCGCGTGAGGTTCCATTGTGATCGCTCTACTGCGTTTGCATCTGAACCGTTTTTCACGCGTGCTTGCCATGAATGCGGGTGCCACGCGCGCGAACACCAACATTCCCTTAACCATGCTCCGCTACAGTCGGGGCATGGACCTGCAGACCTCTCCGTTTCCGGCGTTCCGTGGCCGCGACCGGTTGATCGCCGCAGTCGACGCGGCGATGACCTCCGGTGATGCCGGGCGCATCACCGCCGACCTGCAGCTGGCGCTGCAGGAAGCCATTGCGGACAGCCGCATCGAGCTACCCGAATGCGTGCACCGTCCGGTCAGTGATCATTACGCGCGACGCCCGCTGTACCACAGCCAGGAACACGGCTACAGCGTGATTGCCATGAGCTGGGGCCCAGGGCAGGGCACGCCGCTGCACGACCACGATGCCATGTGGTGTGTGGAGGGCGTGTGGTTGGGGGAACTGGAGATCACCCGTTACGAGCTGCTGGAATGCGCCGGCGAACGCTGGCGCTTCCGACGCCACGCCGCGCTGCGCGGCGGCTGCGGCAGCGCCGGCAGCCTCATTCCACCTCACGAATACCACACCCTGCGCAATGCCAGCGATGAAGCCCTGGCCATTTCGGTGCATGTATACGAAGCGCCGATGGAACGTTCGGCGGTGTTCGACCCGCTTGGGGGTGACTGGTACCAACGCCGCATTCAGGCACTGCAGGCCGACGCAGTCTGAATCCGCCGCAGGGCAGGGTACCAGCACCTTCGCAGCGTGCATGGCATCATGCGCCGCTGCGCTGCCGGACCCGGCGGCGACCCGCGATGCCCCATCGGGCAAGGAGCAAGACCATGTCCAGCGCTGATCCGCGCCTGCGCGCGCTGTTGAAGCTGGCACCGGTGATTCCGGTGTACACCCCCGAAGATGTGAATGAGGCGGTCGAAGTGGCCCAGGCGCTGTTCCGCGGCGGCCTGCCGGTGATCGAAGTGACGCTGCGCACGCCGCAGGCGCTGGATGCGATCAAGGCCATGGTCGAGGCCGTGCCCGATGCTGTCATCGGCGCCGGCACCGTGCTCAACGCCGCGCAGATGCAGGCGGCGAAGCAGGCCGGCGCGCGCTTCGCGGTGTCGCCCGGTGCAACGGCGGCGCTGTATGCCGCCGCACGCGATGCCGACCTGCCGTACCTGCCCGGTGCCGCCACCGCCTCGGACCTGATCCTGGGCCTGGAGCAGGGCACGGACACCTTCAAGTTCTTCCCGGCGGTGCAGGCCGGTGGCGCTGCGTTGCTGGCGGCCTGGCACGGCCCGTTTGCCGACGTGCGGTTCTGCCCGACCGGTGGCATCAGCGCGCAGACCGCGCCACAGTTCCTGCACCTGCCCAACGTGCTGTGCGTGGGCGGCTCGTGGCTGACCACCACGGCGCTGCTGCAGACCCGTGACTGGGACGCCATCGAACGACTGGCGCGCGAAGCATCGGTGCTGGCCAGCTGAACCTGCTGCACGGATCTTCAAAGGTTTGATCGTGATCAAAGCGCCGGCCTCGAGCCGGCGTCATTCTGTGGGCAAGCGCACTGCGGAGATCCGAACATGCAATCCACCATGAAGGCCGCCGTCGTACGCGAGTTCGGCAAGCCGCTGGTCATCGAGGAAGTCTCGGTACCGCGCCCGGGGGCGGGCGAGGTGCTGGTCAGGATCGAGGCCTGTGGCGTCTGCCACACCGACCTGCACGCCGCCGAGGGCGACTGGCCGGTGAAACCGAACCCGCCGTTCATCCCCGGCCACGAGGGCGTGGGGCACGTCGTGGCCGTGGGAGGCGGGGTAGGGCACGTCAAGGAAGGCGACAGGGTCGGCATCCCCTGGTTGTACTCGGCGTGTGGCCATTGCGAACACTGCCTGGGTGGCTGGGAAACGCTGTGCGAGACGCAGCGCAACACCGGCTATTCGGTCAACGGCGGCTTCGCCGAGTACGCACTGGCCGATGCCAACTATGTCGGCCTGCTTCCGAAGGAAGTGGGCTTCGTCGAGATCGCGCCGGTGCTGTGCGCCGGCGTGACCGTCTACAAGGGCCTGAAGGTGACCGACACCAAGCCCGGGGACTGGGTGGCGGTTTCCGGCATCGGTGGCTTGGGCCACATGGCGGTGCAGTACGCCCGTGCGATGGGCCTGAACGTGGCTGCGGTGGACGTGGACGACAACAAGCTGGCATTGGCCCGGCAGCTCGGCGCGCAGATCACCGTGAACGCGCGTACCACCGATCCGGCCGCATTCCTCAGGAAGGAGATCGGCGGTGCGCACGGCGCCCTGGTCACCGCAGTGTCGCCGAAGGCGTTCGAACAGGCTCTGGGCATGGTCCGCCGTGGCGGTACCGTTTCGCTCAACGGCCTGCCGCCCGGCAACTTCCCGCTGGATATCTTCGGCATGGTGCTCAACGGCATCACCGTGCGCGGCTCGATCGTCGGCACCCGGCTGGATCTGCAGGAGTCACTGCAGTTCGCCGCCGAAGGCAAGGTCGCAGCCACGGTCAGCACCGACCGCCTGGAAAACATCAACGACGTGTTCGCGCGCATGCACGCGGGCACCATCGAAGGCCGCGTGGTGCTCGACTTCGCCGCCTGACTGCCTGTGCATGGCCGCCGCTGCTCCGTACCCCTCTCCCACGGGCACGGCGGCCATGCCGATCCATCGGTAGTGCCGGCCGCTGGCCGGCAAAACCCCAGTCGGTTCGGTAGTGCCGGCCGCTGGCCGGCAACGCGGGCACTCTGTGGCAGCCGTACAATACGCGCATGCCTGGCCTGCTCAAGACCCTGTTCCTGTCCATCGTCGCCCTGATCGGCGGCGTGCTGTCGCTTGCGCTGGTCAGCAGCGTCGCCGGCTGGCTGCCGCCGTTGCTGGGCCTGTCGCCGGACAGCAACAGCGTGCAGCTGGGGTGGGACCTGGCCTTCAGCGTACTCGGTGGCGTCGCCGGCATTTCCTTCGCCACCTATTACGCGCCGTGCTGGCCGCGTTCACATGGCTTCTCGATCTGGTCGCTGATCGCGCTGGGCTGTGGCTACGCGATGTGGACGGCGGGTGCGGACTTCCCGTTCTGGTTCGTCATTTCGCTGTTGGCATCGCTGCCGTTGCAACTGCTGGTCGGTTGGTGGTTCGGCCGCCGCCCCTCGCGCGATCTGCGCTGAGCGCATGCAGGTAGTGCCGGGCGCTGGCCGGCAACTGCAGGATGGCCGAGGTTGCCGGCCAGCGGCCGGCACTACCGCTTCAGCGACGGCAGCCTCTGCTTCAACCGCGCGATGCCCTGCCATGGGTCACTCTTCAGCCGCTTGGCGCGCGCCAGCGCCTTGGCCATCGGAAACGCATCGGCCGCGCTCACCCGGGCCAGTTCTTCCCAGCGCAGCGGCACCGCCACGCCGGCAGCATCGCGCGCGCGCAGCGACCACGAACACACGCTGGTGGCACCGCGTGTGTTGCGCAGCCAATCGATGAAGACCACGCCGCCGCGCTTGGCCTTGCTCATCGTCGCCACGTAGCGATCAGGCTGCTCCAGCGCCATTGCCTGCGCGAACGCCTCGCAGAACGCCTTGGCCTCGTCCCAGCCAGCCTTGGGCTGCAGCGGCACCACCACGTGCACGCCCTTGCCGCCGGACAGCCGCACGAAGCTCTGCAGGCCCACCTCCTGCAGGCGGTCACGGACATCGCGCGCAGCGGCCTTCACCTGTGCCCAGCTCACCCCTTCGCCGGGGTCGAGATCGAACACCAGACGATCCGGGTGCTCGGGATCGGCCACGGTTGCGCCCCACGGATGCAGTTCCAGGGTATTCATCTGCACCAGCTGCAGCAGGCCCCGCGCATCGTCGACGTAGACGTAATCCTCGCGGCCGCTCTTCTGCTGCAGGGGTACCGCATGTACCGCGTCCCCCAGGCCGGGGCCATGGTGCTTCTGGAAGAAGCAGGCCTTGCCCACGCCGTCCGGGCAGCGCAGCAGTGACAGCGGACGTCCGGCAATCTCGGGCAGGATCCAGCGCGCCATGCGCTGGTAGTAGTCGGCCACGTCACCCTTGCGCAGTTTCTGCCTTGGAAACACCACCCGCTCCGGATGAGTGATCTCGACCTCGCCTCCGGTTTCGGCATCTGCGGTGCTCATTCCCAGGTCCTCCTTCTGCTTGTCGCTGCGCAGTCGCTTGAAACTGGCCTGGCGCAGCAGGCCTTCCTTGCCCCAGCCACGGAAGGCCACCTCGGCAACCGCCACCGGCTTCACCCAGCGTACGCTGGCAGCGCGGAACGGCACATGCGCCGGCAGCTGCAGCACGGGCGTCTTCACCGCCGAGGGCTGCAGTGCCTTGAGGAGCGCGCGCAGGCTTTGGTCGTCGAAACCGGTGCCAACGCGGCCCACATAGCGCAAGCCGCCCTTGTCCGGCGTCGCCAGCAGCAGCGAGCCGAACCCCACCCGTGAACCCTTGGGTGCCGTGTAGCCGACGATCAGGAACTCGTCGGTGTCTTCGTGCTTCACCTTCACCCAGCTGCGCGCGCGGGTATTCACGTACGGGGCATCCACCTGCTTGCTGACGATGCCTTCGAATCCGGCCTTGCCACTGGCAACGAACACCTGCGGGCCATGGTCGATCACGTGCTCGCTGAAGGCCAGGGTGCCAGGCGCCGGCCCAATGAGCTCTTTCAGGAGTGCTTTGCGCTCCAGCAACGGCGCACGACTGATATCCGCTCCAGCCAAGCCCGGAAGATCGAACACGATGTAGCGCAGCGGTTGCTTCGAACTGCCGTCGATCACCCGCTGCAACGCTGCGAAGTCACTGCGTCCTTCCTTGTCCAGCACCACCAGTTCGCCGTCCAGGCGTGCATCGCGCACCGGCAGCGCCTGCACGGCCTGCACCACTTCGGGAAAATCATCGGTCCAATCCAGACCATTGCGGGAGCGCAGCTTGACCTCGCCATTGTGCAGATCCGCCAGCAGGCGATAGCCATCCCACTTGATCTCGTGAAGCCAGCGGTCGCCGTCCGGCGCACTGTCGCGATGATCGGTCAACTGCGGTTTGAATGCATGCGGGTAGGGTGCGTCACGTGCGCCGTGCAGTTGCAGCGCGCGTGCATGCCAGCGCACATCGGCCTTGCGTGTGGCCGTGCGTGCGACGGGTGCAGCTCGCGCCGTCTTGTCTGCGGAACGCTTCTTCGCCGCAGGTGTTCGTTTCGGCATCGGTGCCGTCAGCAGGTCATCCGCCTCCGCGTCGCGCGCTTCCCCGTCACCGCGCTTGATCAAAAGCCACTGCACCTGGCGTCCTTTCATCGCGGTCCGCACCAGCTTCCAGCCACCGGCCAGGCGTTGTCCATGCAGCACGAAGTCGATCCTGCCCGCCGCCAGTGCCTGCAGTGGATCGCCTTCACAGGCCCAGGTGCCGTGATCGAAGACTTCCACGTGGCCCGCACCATAGTGGCCTTCAGGAATGTCTCCCTCGAAACCGGCGTAGGACAGCGGATGGTCTTCCACTTCCACGGCCAGCCGCTTTTCACCGACGCGCAGGGAAGGCCCCTTGGGCACCGCCCAGCTCTTCAGTACGCCGTCCATTTCCAGGCGGAAGTCATAGTGACGCGAGCTGGCATGGTGCAGCTGGATGACAAAGGTCGGCCGCTGCTTCGGGTCGCCCGGTGCGGGCGTGTCGTCGGGCTCCGTTGTCTGCCCGGCGCCACCGCCAAGCCGGCGTTTGCGCCGATACTGGTGCAACGACATGGCTCACCCCGCCTTGCGTCGGGGTGCGGTCTTCTTTGCAGCCTTCTTCGTTGTCTTCTTTGTGGCCTTCTTCACTGGCGACTTGGCGGCTGCTTTGCGCGTTGCGGCCTTCTTCGCTGGCGTTCGCTTGTTCGCATCCAGGCTCTTCTGCAGCAGCGCCATGAAGTCGACCACATTGGTACTGGCGTCCTCGCGCGGTGCCGGCTCATCGTCCACCCGCGTGGTGCCGCCCTTGGATTTGATGCGCTTGTTCAACACCTGCTGCAGGCGCTCGCGGAATTCATCGTGGTACTGCGACGGATCCCAATCGCCGGCCATCGACTCGATCAACTGCTCGGCCATCGCCGTTTCCTTGCTGGTGATGCGATAGTCGGACAGCTTGCCGGTGGGCAGCTTGTAGTCCTCGGGATCCACCAGTTCCTGCGGATAGCGCAGGATCATCAGCACCAGCGCGTCCTCATGCGGCATCACCGCACACAGGTATTCGCGCGTACGCACCACCACCCGCGCGATGCCCACCTTGCCGGTGCTGCGCAACGTTTCGCGCAGCAGCACATAGCCCTTCTCGGCCTTCTTGCCGGGCACCAGCAGATACGGTTTCTCGTAATAGCGCGGGTCGATCTGCGCCGCATCCACGAATGATTCCACCTCCACCGCTTCGTGGCTTTCAGGCGCGGCCGAGCGGATATCACCTTCCTCCAGCACGACATAGCTTCCCTTGTCGTACTCATAGGCTTTGACGATGTCCTTCCAGGGCACCTCCTCGCCGGTGTCGGCGTTGACCCGTTCGAAACGTATCGGCTTGCGGTCGCGGGAATCGAGCATGCGGAACTGCAGGTCGACCTTGCGTTCGCCGGACATCAGCGACACCGGCACGTTGAGCAGGCCAAACGACAGCGTGCCGGTCCAGATCGGGCGGGCCATGGGCGTACCTTTGGCGGAACAGGGCATCCAGCTTCGGATGGGCGGTGTAAACCACCCGTGTCGATACCGTGCACGTGGGTTCTACGCAGATGCGGTAGTGCCGGCCGCTGGCCGGCAGAGCTCGCGGCCTGAAGTTTCCTGGGGTTGCCGGCCAGCGGCCGGCACTACTGCAGCAACGGCCTCACCGCCGCCGCCGGAATATGGTCCAGCGCGCGCCAGGCGTCTTCCACCACCGGCCGCGCCTGCGACCAGCCCAAGCGTGACTGCCCGCGCATCTGTTCCCAGTGCTCGGCCAGTTCCTCGCAGGTATCGGCGGCATCACCGCGTGGCCAATCCGCAGCATGCGTGGTCAACGCGAAGGCATACACCGGGCACAGGTCGCGCCAGTTCCGGTGGCTCTGCCCGCGGCGCTCCTCGTAGTCGCTGAGCATGTACTGCAGGTAGTCCTGCGCCACCGCCTGGGGGTCTTCATGGCGACGCGTACGGCGCTGCGCGCTGCGCTGGCCGAGCGGATCGAGCAGGGCGTTGAACACGGACGGTGCGGGTCGTTCAAGACGGGGCATGGCCGGCTCCTGCAGCGGGGGCGGGTGGGCAGGAATACGCGCGGTGCCGTTACCGGGGGGTGAGCGAGATGTTCATGACGCCAGGTTCGCAACGGCTTTACCTGCGGGGCGGTGTAGTGGAATCCCCCAAGGGCAGGTACCAGACCATGAGCCGAGAGACCTCGCGAGACCCGCTGCGGGAGAACCACCCGCCCATTCCCGGCGAGCAGCGCGGCAAGCGCGATGCCGACAACGCCGACTACCGCGGCACCGGCGCGCCGTTCTTCGATGCCGAGCACGACCACCTGCCGGTGAAGCACGAGGCTGAACAGGCGGCCCAGGACCGCAAGGATGGTGGCGACCGCCATCGCGGTGGCCAGGAGAGCCCGCTCAAGCGCCGTGAACGCAAGCAGCGCGCCAGCGACAACCAGGACGAGGCGCTGGAGGAGACCTTCCCGGCCAGCGACCCGACCTCGCCGTTCGTGCCAGCCAAGGCCCCCGACTGACCGGTAGTGCCGGCCGCTGGCCGGCAACCCCCTGACGCCCTGCGCGGCGCGATGCCGGCCAGCGGCCGGCACAACCAACTCAACGCCACGACCATTGCAGGCCGACGTTGGCTCGCCGTCCCGGTCCTGGCTCGTAGAAGCGACCATTGCCGTCATTGACGATCACCGAGCCGATGTAGGCCTGGTCCAGCACGTTCTCCAGCCGGGCGAAGGCGCGCAGCTCGCCGCCCGGCAGCGTCCATCGACGGCCGGCTTCCAGGTGCAGCAGGGCGTAGCCCGGCGCGCGCTCGGTGGCCACGTCATTGACCACGGTATCGCTGCTGGCCGTTGCCTCCAGCGCCCACTGCCAATCGGCAGGGCTCCACTGCAGCCGGGCGAAGGCCTGCTGGCGCGGCACGCCGGGCAGACGGCTGCCTGCAGCGACCAGGGTGTTCGAGGTCAGGTACGGCGAGCGCACCTGCGCCTGCAGCCAGGTCCACGCCAGCTGCAGTTCCAGGTGCTCGGCCAGCGGCTGTCGGTACTGCAGCTCCAGCCCCTGGCGGCGGGTGCGGCCAATGTTGCGGTAGGTGCTGCGTCCGCCGATATTGCTGGCAACGGCCAGCTCGTCGTCGGTATCTGCACGGAACAGGCTGATATCGAGTTGGTTGCCATCCTGTGCGTGCCACTTGCTGCCAACCTCGATGGAGCGGCTGCGCGCGGCGGCCAGATCCAGTGCCAGCCCGGCTTGGCCGTCGGCGCGATAGCCCAGTTCGTTGAAGGTGGGGGTCTCGAAACCACGCCCCACGGCCGCGTGCAGCCGCCACTGCGGGCTGGCCTCGAAGCTGACGCCTGCCACCGGCGTGGTCGCCTGGTAGCGGCGGTGGCCACTGTCGTCGGGGTTGGCGCCGACGATGTAGCGGTCATTCGATTCGAATCGCACGGCGCTGTGGCGCAGCCCGGCCAGCAGCGACCAACGCGGGCTCCATTGCCACCAGGCCTGGGTGAACTGATCCACGTTCTGCACGACGTCGATCTGGTCACGACGCAGCCGC
Organism: Stenotrophomonas sp. YJH_SMC_91; assembly: GCF_059368495.1. Classification (NCBI taxonomy): domain Bacteria; kingdom Pseudomonadati; phylum Pseudomonadota; class Gammaproteobacteria; order Lysobacterales; family Lysobacteraceae; genus Stenotrophomonas; species Stenotrophomonas sp. YJH_SMC_91. Next base: position 12,823 of record NZ_JCAFRT010000016.1, read on the forward strand.
CCACGCACGCCCAAGGCGCTGCCGATGAAGTTCTCGAAGCCGGTGCGGTGCTGGCGCTGGCGGTCGGCGCTGAGCCCGGCTACCAGGTCCAGCGGTCGCCCGGCCAGATCACCGTGCCAGCCCCAGCGCGCGTCCAGCCCGCCATAGCCGCCCTGCAGATCGATCACGCCGCCGGCATGCAGCGGGCTGTTGGTCTGGGGTGCCGGCGGAATCGGCAGGTACTGGCGTACCGCGCGCTGGCCGGCATAGCCCATCAATTGCCAGCGCTGCGCTCCCGTTTCACGGGTCCAGCGCAGGCCGGCCTGCTGCTGGCGCACGGTTTTGCGGGTGTTGTACTGGTGCGCGACTGCCGTGGCCTGGCGCGGATCAGCCGCCACCTGGGCACGGGTCAGGCCCAGCGGATCCTGCGCATCGGGGGCGTCAAGCGCATTGAGCAGCAGCTCCAGCCGCCCGCCGCCCAGCTCTCCACCGATGCGTGCGTTGAGCGATTCACGGCGCGCGCGGCTATGGTCCCGCCAGCCATCGGTGCGGAAGTGATTGGCGGCGATGTTGTAGTCCAGCACTTGACCGGCACCCTTCAGCTGCGCACCGACACTGAGCGTGGTGTCGGCGCCGGCATTCACGCGCAACCGCCACGGGTCGCCGGCCTGACCCTGCGCGCTCCAGACCTGCAGCACGCCGCCGGAGGAATTGCCGTACAACGCCGAGAACGGCCCGCGCAGCACCTCGATGCGCTCGGCGCCCAACAGGCTGGCATGCGACAGCTGACCCTGGCCGTCAGGCATGGTCGCCGGCACCCCGTCGATCAGCACCCGCACCCCGCGCACGCCAAAGGTCGAGCGTGCGCCGAAGCCACGGATCGACAGCTGCGTGTCCTGGGCGAAGTTCTGCCGGTCGCGCGCCAACAGTCCGGGGACCCCAGCCAAGGCCTCAGACAGCTGCGCGCCGGTGCCCGCGCGGCTGGCGTCGATCCAGACCGTGTCCTGGCTGGCCGGCAGCGCGAACGGATCGATGCCCGGCACCCGGGCGGCCTGTACCTGCACCGCAGGCAGGGCGGTGGGCGCAGGCTCGGCCACCGCCGCCCAGGGCGACAGCAGCAGGGCGGACAGCGGCAGGCAACGGCGTCGTGCGGCGGGATTCATGATTCAGGTTGATGGATCAGGCGGCAACGCACGCCATGGTACGGGGCCGCGGATGACGATGGCGGCGGCCAGCCCCGGCAGGCTTTGTTACGATGGGCTGTTTCCGGCCGAAAAGCCGCGGACCGCGTAGCGCACTTCCTCCCCCTTTCCGTCTACCGAACGAGTACCGCCGTGTCCTTCTTTGCAAACGTGGAACTGGTCCCAGGCGACCCGATCCTGGGCCTGACCGAGGCGTACAACGCCGACAGCCGCCCGACCAAGGTCAACCTGGGTGTGGGCATCTACTACGACGAGAGCGGCCGCATTCCGCTGCTGCGCGCCGTCAAGCAGATCGAGCAGCAGCTCGCCGCCGAGGCCAAACCGCGCGGCTACCTGCCGATCGATGGCCTGCCGGCGTACACGCAGGCGACGCGTGAGCTGGTGTTCGGCAAGGATTCGCCGCTGCTGGCCGCTGGCCGCGTGACCACCGCGCAGACCGTTGGTGGCAGCGGTGCGCTGCGCGTCGGCGCCGACGTGCTGAAGAAGCTGCTGCCGCACGCCACCGTTGCGCTGAGCAACCCGAGCTGGGAAAACCACCGTGCGGTGTTCAGCGCCGCTGGTTTCGACGTGCTGGATTACACCTACTTCGACCCGAGCACCCATGGCGTCGATTTCGACGGCATGCTGGCCGACCTGGGCAAGCTGGAAGCCGGCACCGTGGTGCTGCTGCACGCCTGCTGCCACAACCCCACTGGCGCCGACCTCACGGTCACCCAGTGGAAGCAGGTCGCGCAGCTGCTGAAGGACAAGCAGCTGTTCCCCTTCATCGACATGGCCTACCAGGGCTTCGACAAGGGCATCGAGCAGGACGGCGCCGCCGTGCGCATCATCGCCGAAGCCGGCATCGACAGCTTCATCGTCGCCAACTCGTACTCCAAGTCGTTCTCGCTGTACGGTGAGCGCGTGGGTGCGCTGTCGATGGTGGCGCCGACCGCCGCTGACGCCAAGGCGGTGCAGTCGCAGGTCAAGCGCGTGATCCGCACCATCTACTCCAGCCCGTCCACCCACGGTGCCGCGCTGGTGGCCGGCGTGCTGACCAACCCGGAACTGCGTGCGATGTGGGAGCAGGAGCTGACCGAGATGCGCGAGCGCATCCACGCCCTGCGCCAGGGCCTGGTCGAGAAGCTGGCCGCTGCCGGTGCACCGCAGTTCGGTTTCATCAACGAGCAGGCCGGCATGTTCTCCTACTCCGGCCTGAGCCGTGAGCAGGTCGAGCGCCTGCGCGACGAGTTCGGCATCTACGCCGTCGGCACCGGCCGCATCTGCGTGGCCGCGCTGAACCAGAACAACCTGGAATACGTCGCCAAGGCCGTGGCCACCGTCGCCAAGGGCTGAAACAACGCTCCAGTAGCTTGAAGACAAAGGCGCCGAAAGGCGCCTTTGTTTTTTTGCTTTTGCTCTTGCCTTTGCCATCCCCACCGCGCTCGCGGCGAACCCTGAAGCGCGCGGGAGGGGGAGGCTCGACAAAAGGAAGGCGCCACGAGCGCAACGCATCTGGAAACGATTACGCCTTCCCGCGCTCACGCACGGCCCCGCCATACGGGCGACAATAGGCGTTTTCCCGCTGCCGAGACCTGCCCGCTCATGTCCCGTACTTCGTTGACCCGCTTCCTGATCCAGGAACAGCACGCCGGCCGCATCAACGCCGACCTGCGCCAGCTGATCGCGGTCGTCGCCCGCGCCTGCACCAGCATCTCCATCGCCGTCAGCAAGGGCGCCCTCGGTGGCGTGCTGGGCGATGCCGGTACCGGTAACGTGCAGGGCGAGGCGCAGAAGAAGCTGGACGTCATCAGCAACGAGATCCTGCTTGAAGCGAACGCCTGGGGTGGCCACCTCGCCGCGTGCGCCTCGGAGGAAATGGACCACAGCCAGCCGGTGCCGGACATCTACCCGCGCGGTGATTTCCTGCTGCTGTTCGATCCCCTCGACGGCAGCTCCAACATCGACGTCAACGTCTCCGTCGGCACCATCTTCTCGGTGCTGCGCTGCCCGACCAATGTCGAACTGCCGGGCGACGACGCCTTCCTGCAGCCGGGCAGCAAGCAGATCGCCGCCGGCTACTGCATCTACGGGCCCAGCACCCAGCTGGTGCTGACCGTCGGCCATGGCACCCACGCCTTCACCCTGGACCGTGAGAAGGGCGAGTTCGTGCTGACCACCGAGAACATGCAGATTCCGGCGGCTACCCAGGAGTTCGCGATCAACATGTCCAACCAGCGCCACTGGGAAGCACCGATGCAGGCCTATGTCGGTGATCTGCTGGCGGGCAAGGAAGGCACGCGCGGCAAGAACTTCAACATGCGCTGGATCGCCAGCATGGTCGCCGACGTGCACCGCATCCTGACCCGCGGCGGCATCTTCATCTACCCGTGGGACAAGAAGGATCCGTCCAAGGCCGGCAAGCTGCGCCTGATGTACGAGGCCAACCCGATGGGCCTGCTGGTCGAACAGGCCGGCGGCGCCGCCTGGACCGGCCGCGAGCGCATCCTCGACATCCAGCCCGACCAGCTGCACCAGCGCGTGCCGGTGTTCCTGGGTTCGCGCGAGGAAGTGGCCGAAGCCGTGCGCTACCACCACGCACACGACATCGCACAGGTCTGACGGCCTATCGCCTGACAGCGGTCATGGCAGAACGATGACATGACCGTGGGGTGACACCGAGGGCGGCAAACGGCACCATCAAGCCGTTGCCGCCTAAGGAATGCACGCATGCACGAGCAGGGCCCGGTCGATTTCATCGAGGTCATCCACAACGCGGTCCCCAGCGAGGTCTGCGCGGCGATCGTCGAGCGCATGCGGGCGGCGCGTGGCCTGCAGCCCGGTGCCGTGGGCAGTGGCGTGTTCCCGGAACTCAAGCACAGCAAGGATCTGCGCATCAGCGGCCTTGATGGCTGGCAGGATGTGGACCATCAGCTGCAGCACGCGGTGTTCAACGGCCTGCTGACTTATCTACGCCGTTATCCACAGGCGTTGATTGCGCCGCTGATGTTGCAGATCCAGGACAGCAACGGCCAACCGCGACGCCTGTCTGCCGAGGACTTCCCTGACATGCCGCAGCAGCAGCTGGCCGACCTGGCCCGCACCTGCCTGCGCCCGGGCGCCATCAACCTGCAGTGGTATGCGGCGGGCGAGGGCGGTTACCCGTACTGGCACTGCGAGCTGTACCCCAAGGATGCGCAGGCCGAGACCCTGCACCGGCACGTGCTGTGGACGCTGTACCTCAACGACGAATTTGAAGAGGGCGAGACCGAGTTCCTGTTCCAGGGGCGGAAGATCGCACCACGCACCGGCAGCCTGCTGATTGCGCCGACGGCGTTTACCCATACCCATCGCGGTAACAGGCCGCAGGGGGGGGACAAGTTCATCGCGACGAGTTGGATCCTGTTCCAGAGCGCGCAGAAGTTGTTTGGGGGACGGTGAGGTCATCGTACTCCTCCCGATTGGAGCCGATATCCAGGCAAGTTCGTTATGCCGTCGGTGGTTTACCGGGCCTCAGGAGAGCAGTAGTAGTCGCCGCCCCTGTCCGAGTCCCAGTAGGTTCCTCCATAGAGCTTCACCGTACTGCCTCTTGTCGTCAGCTCTACCGAGCGTGCCAGGCGATCCTCGCAGAAGACCATCAATCTGTAATGGCGCTGCCGTTTGTCTTTCTGCAGTCGCCACCGCTTCTCTGCGGCTTGTTTGATGAAGAAAGCGGCGATCTGCTCTGGATCAGATTCGAGTTCGGCGTCGAAGACGGCCCCCAGGAACGTGACCTTCGGTAAGAACTTAACGTTCGTGGGATGGACCCCTGAAGGGAGTTCAAAGGTATCGGTAGCAGCGCGCAGTTCTGCTTCTGTTGGCTTTCCGGTCCAATCGCCACCTCCGATGGATCCAAACATTGAAAGATAGGTACCGCCTATCAGGGCCGCAATCACAGCGTATAGAAGCAAATGAGCCAATGATTTCTTCTTCACCAACCATTCCCCCAATCGCCATCCTTCTTAGACAGCTCACCCGGTGATGCACCGCCGCCAATTCCAATACCAATTTCAGTGGAAGTTCCACCGCCGGCGGAATAGTTGATACCTCCACCAACTCCAGCTCTACATTAGGGCTTCGGCTTCCTCCACGGTCTGATCAGGGTTTTGTACATGACCCAGGCAATCCAGCCGCAGACCAACCCAACCCCAGCGACAGTGATTTCCTCTTCCCCGAAAGGAGATCCACTTACCCCTTGATAGACGACGAAGACAGTTGCTCTCAACGACAACAGGGCAAATATCACTACAGGTGCCCAAAGTATGAACTTCATCATTCCCCCGTGTGCAATGCATGGACCCATGCTCGACAACTGGCCGTCTAGACTCTCTGTCCCGACATCTGCGGCATCATGATCTTCTTGCATGTACGGATTACCGGCATGAGGTTCCTCTTTCCGCTCTTGCCTCCGCGGTACTACCGCCGAGAATCGATGTCAGAAGAGGCAGCATTTTCCCTCAGAACGCGGTGCCAGTACGCGTAACTCCAAGCTTTCCATGCTAGCTGTTGCAGCTTCCAGAACCCGAAAGCCATCAGCCTCAGATTGGCTGTTGCAAGCGGCCGTGGCAAATAGAGTCCAGCTTGCTCGACTTCGCTCCAGATAGAGTCGGGCGGGCTCGACGCTACCGCGGGCGACGGCGATAGAGAATCCCGCCTGCCACAGCGCCGAACACCGCCACACCGAAACCAACGAGCTCTTCTTCTCCAAGCGCGTCGCCGGAGATCGGCTTGCCGCCCGTCAGCAACAGAAGGTTCAACGGAAGCATCCACAGGAACGCGATGCCCAGCCAGTAGATGATCTTCATGTCATGTGCTCACGGGTCCGGATACATCGACTTGAACCAGTAGGCGGATCTGTTCCGCATCCATGAGCTGAATTCTCCCGTCTCCAGTTTCCGCAGCTGGCGCATGTCTATTCCATAGCGCTGGAACAGCGAAATCAACTCTCTCATATCTTCGTCATCCACAGCCGACGGATCAACAGAGACGTTGATCGTCCTGAGGAACCCTTCGACAGACACCACGCCCGGAATCTGGTTCAACCTGGAGAAGAACGCATCCTCGTCCAGTCGTGATTAGAACCTCAGGGAATGAATTTCTATTTTCAGCATTGCCAGTCGTCGCAGAAGTGATTGCATGCAGGCAGTTCCACCCGGCTATCGGGTGGGACCAAAGGATCCCCAGAGATCGTCGTTTCCTCCTTGCCAGGCACTGAGCTTCTCGACAGGGATTTCCTTCAGTTGACAGGTGAACTGGAGATAGAAGGAACGGTCTTCTTTTCGATAACTGTTCCACCCGACAGCCGTCACTTTGACTTCCATCCGATTATCGCGCTCATGCGGCTGATGTAGTTCTACGTCGACTGAATCGGACAGCCAGTTGTCTCCCTTGTGCACAAAGCCCGCGCCGCCACTGGTGAGGCGTGCATCCACTACCTCCGGCGTCCCTTCCGACGAGGGCGCGTATCGCTTCAAGCTGCCTGTGATCTTGATGTACTGCTGGGAGTCGATCACGCCTGGCGACTCCGAGAAGAGGCGCAGCAGAAGGAGGGTATCGGTGCCCTTGCGCACCCTCTGACCTGTATCTGCCACCCACAGACGCTGTTCGAACTCGTCCAGGCCAGCCGGCATGTCAGTGACGATCGCGGCCTGCGGAACGATGATGCATTCGTGAATGGAGCGAGCTTCCACCTGCACGCTCGCAAGGTAGAGAAGGAGACCACTGGCGTGGAAGCAGTGAGTGCGTTTCATCATGTACAGCACGTTCGTGCGGATTCAGTTGCGCGAACGTCTGGAGGGGTGTGCCTGTTCGAAGGGGGATGCCTCCGGATCATGCACTCCCGTCCATGCATCAAGCTGCTCCAGAGACAATGGCTTGGCTCTCAGATGCTCTGACACTGTGGTCGGTGCCTCGCACTCTCCCGGCCACTGCAGTGGGCTTGCAGAGCGAAACGTTGCATCGACCTGGACCTCGATGCCGAAGTCTCCTGCGGAAACCACGGTAATCTGCCCTGCGACCGGCACTGCGTAGCAGCCCGTCTTTCCGGCAAACGCGCTGGACCCTCTGCTATGGAACATCCGTACTCGATCATTTGGGACAGAGAACCGGTCGCCTGCTTTCGCATCAGCGGGGAGCTGGATCGTGAGCTTGCTGAAGGTGGAACGGTCGGTCCTCCACGACGTGCGGAATCGTCTCAGCCCGATCACTCGGCTGTCCCCGGCAACGATCTGGTGACAAGCGAAGAGCCGCTGGCGCGGCTCGACCGTAAGGCAGGTGGGGTCGCGCATGGCAGCGTCTTCAACCACAAACGCACGGGCAGCCTCTGCATCGGTACCACAGAAAAGCAGAAACGCACCACAGCTGAAGGCATGTGAGCGCTTCATGTGCGAACCGATTCGTCGTCAAGCGAACGGCATCGCACTGTCACGGATCCTGGGTCATCCATCTGCATCCCTCCCTGGCTTGCAGGCCATCCGGCCAAGCGCAGATTGTTGCCGGTAAGCCGGGCAGCGGTCCAGCGTTCTAGAACAGACTTCCCTGCGGCGAATCCTTCTTCGGCGTCAGCGGCTTCACGAACCGGCTGCAATCCAGCTTCGGCCAATGGCTGTTCTGCGCATTGAAGCCGAGACGCTTTCGCGCCAGCTTGAAGCGGTTGTTCAACAGATCGGCATACACGCCCTGGCCACGCATGCGGGTGCCGAACTGGCTGTCGTAGTCCTTGCCGCCGCGCAGCTGCTGGATGGTACTCATCACATGTGCGGCGCGATCTGGATGATGGGTGTCCAGCCAGTCGCGGAACAGCGGCGCCACTTCCAGCGGCAGGCGCAGCAGCACGTAGCCTGCGGTGCTGGCGCCAGCATCGTGCGCGGCCTCCAGCACGGCTTCCAGCTCGCTGTCGTTGATCCACGGAATCACCGGCGCCACCATCACACCGACCGGAATGCCCGCTTCATGCAGGCGCTTCATCGCACGCAGCCGTGCATGCGGCGCCGACGCGCGTGGCTCCAGCTTTGCGGAGAGATGCGGGTCCAGCGAGGTCACCGAGAAATGCACGCTGACCAGGTTCTCCGCCGCCAGCGGTGCGAGCAGATCGATGTCGCGCTCGACCAGTGCGTTCTTGGTGATCAGCGAGAACGGATGCCTGGTTTCCAGCATCACTTCGATCAGCTGGCGGGTGAGCTTGAACTTGCGTTCGATCGGCTGGTACGCATCGGTGTTGATGCCCAGCGCGATCGGTTGCGGCACGTAACCCGGCTTCGACAACTCCTTGCGCAGCAGCTGCGGCGCATTGGTCTTGGCGAACAGCTTGGTCTCGAAGTCCAGGCCTGGCGACAGGTTCAGATAGGCGTGCGAGGGGCGCGCGAAGCAGTAGGAGCAGCCATGCTCACAACCGCGGTACGGATTCACCGATTGGCTGAAGCCGACGTCCGGTGAGGTGTTGCGGCTGATGATGCTGCGTGCGGTCTCGGCACGTACTTCAGTGCGCAGACGCGGGGCGAGGAATTCCTCGCTCTCATCGACCGCCCAGCCGTCGTCCACCGCCTCGCTGACGGTGCTTTCAAAGCGCCCGGCAAGGTGGGACGTGGAACCTCGGCCCTTGATCGCGATACCCATTGCGGCAGGTTACGCCGCAGCCGTCTCAATGGCTGCGACGGCTGCCTGAAGGGTTCAGCGCGGTGCTGCGTCGAGCATGGCTCAACGCTACAGGAGAGCGGTCAGAGCAACGCCAGGTACCCGCGCACGGTGGCATCCAAGCCGTCGTACAGCGCCTCACCGATCAGCGCGTGGCCGATCGACACCTCCAGCACGTCCGGCACGTGGGCCAGGAAATCGCGCAGGTTGTCCTGCGACAGGTCGTGCCCGGCGTTGACGCCCAGGCCCACCGCCTGCGCCCGCCGCGCCGCAGTGGCGAACAGTTCCAGCATCGCCGCAGCGTCGCCGGCCGCGTGTGCTTCGGCGTAGGGGCCGGTATACAGCTCGACACGATCTGCACCGACGTCGGCCGCCTGCTCCAGCAGTGGGTTGCCCGCATCGACGAACAGGCTGACCCGGCAGCCCTTCGCCTTCAGTTCGGCGATCAGTGGTCGCAGCCGCTCGGCATCCCGCTTGAAGTCGAAGCCATGGTCGGAGGTGATCTGTCCATCGCCATCCGGCACCAGCGTCGCCTGCGCCGGGCGGGTCTGCGCGCACAGCGGCAGCAGGCCTGGGTAGCCCTCGCGCGGCGGTGCGAACGGGTTGCCTTCGATGTTGAATTCCACGCCACGCGCGCGGGTCAGCGTGGACAGCGCCAGCACGTCCTCGGCGGTGATATGGCGGCGGTCCGGCCGCGGGTGCACGGTGATGCCATGTGCACCGGCATCCAGGCAGGCCTGGGCGGCGCGCACCACGTCCGGTTCGGCGCCGCCGCGCGAATTGCGCAGGACGGCGATCTTGTTGACGTTGACGCTGAGCTGGGTCATGGAACGGAACTACTTGGAAAGAGGGGACGGATCGTGGTCGTTGGCGTCGACATTGCGGCGGGCCTGGGCCTGCTCGCGCAGGCGGCGCAGCTCCTCGGCATCGACAAGGGTGGCAGGGTCCCGCTGAAGGTCGCCGAAGCGGGCTACATAGCGACCGCGCACCCAGGCCAGCAGGAAGGCGAGGGCGGCCAGCAGGCACAGGGTCATCAATGCGGCGCTGGGGGTCTTCAGGGCGAAGGCGAAACAGCCCAGCGCCAGCAGCAGGTACAACCAGTACATAGTCGGGCTCCCCGGATGATCGCCGCAGTGTAGCGCTGCGTCAGAGCAGCGGCGAGGCCAGCCGGGCGAAAGCCTCGGGCAGGCGGTGCAGCCACAGCGAACGGCCGGCCTGGTCGTGCACGCGGGTGGCGCGGTCGAACTCTCCCTGCAGCAGCCCGGCCAGAGCGGCGACACGGTCACGGTCGCTGATCATCATCGACAGCTCGAAGTTCAGGCGGAAGCTGCGGTGGTCGAAGTTGGCGCTGCCGACGATGCAGACATCGTCGTCGGCGATGAAAGCCTTGGTATGCAGCATGCGCGGGCCGTACTCGTAGATCTTCACCCCGGCGTGCAGCAGTTCGTCGAAATAGGAGCGCGCGGCCTGGGTGACAAACCAGGAGTCGCTCATCTTCGGCACCAGCAGGCGCACGTCCAGTCCACCCAGTGCCGCCGAAGTCAGCGCCATCCGCGCCGCTTCGCCCGGCACGAAGTAGGGCGTCACCAGCCACACGCGCTCGTGTGCTTCCTGGATGGCCGCCACGTGCAGGCGGTGGATCGTTTCCCAGCCCGAGTCCGGGCCGGAGACCAGCACCTGGGCGTTGATCGCACCATCGCCGCGCAGCGGCATGTCAGCCGGCCACAGACGGGCAATGTCCATGCGCGAGGGATCCTGGCCACTGGCATAGAGCCAGTCCTCGGCGAACACCAGCTGCAGGCTGCGCACGACGTGGCCGCGGATGCGCATGTGCAGGTCGCGGTAGGCGTTCGGCTTGCGGCTCTCGTCTTCATCGTCGGTGATATTGATGCCACCGGTGAAGGCCAGCCGGCCATCGACGATCACCAGCTTGCGGTGCGTACGCAGGTTCAACCACGGCCGCTTGAACGGCTTCAGCAGCTGCCGCGGATGGAACCAGACCGCCTCGCCACCGGCATCGATCAGGGGCTGCAGGAAGCGGCGAGGCAGGGCGGAAGAACCCACTGCATCCAGCAGCAGGCGCACCTGCACGCCGGCACGGGCGCGCTCGACCAGGGCGTCGCGCAGGGCGGTGCCGGCATGGTCCGGATTGAAGATGTAGTACTCCAGGTGCACGTGATCGCGAGCCTGCGCCACCGCTTCCAACAGAGCGGCGTAGGTAGCGGCACCATCCACCAGCCAGGTCACTTCGGTCGCGCTGCTCGGCGCCAGGCCCGTGGTGGCCTGCGCGATCTTGGCCAGCTCGGTGCAGTCGGCATCCGGTGGGCAGACATCGCTGTAGTGCTCCATGCCCGAACGTGCGCGTCCGCGGCGCAGCCGTTGCCGCTTCACCTTCTGCGGGCCCAGCAGGTAGTAGATGAAGAGGCCCAAGTAGGGCAGCAGCGCCAGTGACAGGATCCAGCTCAGCGTGGCGACCGGCTCACGCTTCTGCAGCATGATCCAGCCCGCCAGCGCGAACAGATACAGCAGATAGGCCACCGCCAGGATCGAGCCAAGGTGGGCGATGCCGTCGAGCCAATGACGCAGGGAGTCGAAGAGGGCGAGCATCCGCCGATCATAGCGGTCCAGGCCGGCAGGCATAAAAAAAAACGCCCCTGTCTCCAGGGGCGTCTGCAGTCGCGTCATGACTGTTGTGTTGCGGTGTAGCGATTACTGCTGCACAAAACCGATCTTCTTCATCTGAGCATTCTTCGCGGCGGCCAGAACCTTGGCCATCACGTCGTACTCGGAATCCGGGCTGGCGTCGATGCGCAGTTCCGGCTGGTTGGTCGGGTCACGCTGGACCTCCTGCTCCATCCGCTGCTGCAGCTCGCTGGTATTGATCGGGCTGTTGTTCCACGAGACCTGGTTGCTGGCGTCGATCTTCAGTTCGATCGGCGGCGGCGGTTCGACCAGCTGCGGCGGTGGGTTGAGCACGCGCTGCGGCAGGTCGACGGCGATCGGGTACGTCATGATCGGCGCGGTCACGATGAAGATGATCAGCAGAACCAGCATCACGTCCACGAGGGGCGTGACGTTGATGTCTGCCATGGGGCCCTTGCCACCACCACTACTGAATGCCATGGCTTATTGCCCCTTTTCTTTGGTCGCGACGAAGCCGACGTCCAGCATGCCCTGCTCCTGCGCGACCTTGGTCAGGTCGTTGATGACGCGCATCTTGGTGGTGCGGTCACCACGCAGGTTCAGCGGCGGCTGCGGGGTCTGCTGGGCGGCGGTCGCCAAGCGCGACTCGAGAGTCTGCTTGTTGATTTCTTCGTCGTTCCAGTAGATCGAGCCGTCTTCCTTGACTGCCAGGGTGATCGGTCCGGAACGCTTTTCAGCGTCTTCCGGCTTCTGGATCAGGTTGGCTTCCGGCAGATCCACCTTGACCTTGTGGGACATCAGGGGCGCCGTGATGATGAAGATGATCAGCAGCACCAGCATCACGTCCACGAGGGGCGTAACGTTGATGTCGGCCATGGGGCCGCCGCTGTTACCACTACTGAAAGCCATAACGGGCTCCGTCTAGATCTTGGTGACTACTTACGTTCGTCGCTGGGTGACGCGCGCCGCAATTAGCGGACGCGCGAGCCGGTGGCGAAGAAGTCGTGCAGGTCGTGCGCGAAGGTATCGAACTTGCTGATGGTCGCGCTGTTGATCTTGCTGAAGAAGTTGAAGGCGAACACGGCCGGGATCGCGACGAACAGACCGATCGCGGTCATGATCAGCGCTTCACCCACCGGGCCTGCAACGGCGTCGATCGAAGCGGAGCCGGTGGCACCGATCTTGATCAGGGCGCCGTAGATGCCCCACACGGTACCCAGCAGACCGACGAACGGAGCGGTCGCACCGACGGTGGCCAGCAGGGTCATGCCCGACTGCAGCTTGTTGCTTTCGCGGGTGACGGCCTGGCGCAGGGCGCGGTCGACGAACTCCGAACGGCTCAGGTTCTCACCCACGCCGCCGGTGGCGCCGCCTTCAGCGCGCTGGTGGTGCGCAGCAGCCTGGGCAGCGTCCAGGGCGATCTTCGAGAACGGCTCCGAAGCCGGCTGCTCTTCCATGGCACGGATGGCGTCCTGCGCGTTCGGGGTATCCCAGAACAGGCTGACGACGCGATCAGCAGCGCTCTTCAGGCGGGTCGCACGGAAGATGTTGATGACGGTCCAGTACCAGGACATGGCCGACATGGCGATCAGGGTCAGCAGCACGACCCAGGAAACCGCGAAATCACCCGGCTTGGTGGTCATTTCGTGGATCAGGTGCTCGAAGCCCATCTGCGACAGGGCGTTGGACGGATTGCCCCCGGCAGCAGCGGCGATGAAAATTTCCTGCAGCATGACGCTTACCTTTGTTGTGTGTGGTGATAAAGGGTGTAGCTAAGCTAAACAATCGAACCGGGAGCGGGGGTGGCCATGCGGCCACCCGGGCGCATCAGTTCAGCGCAAAGTTGACCGGGACGCGAACGCGACCTGCCGCCTTCTTACCGCCAGATTCAGCGGCGTTGAAGCGCCACTTGCGAGCCGCTTCCATCGCGGCACGGTCCAGGTCGCGGTTACGGCTGGACTTTTCCACCGTGACATTGGTGACGTTGCCGTTGGCATCGACATCAATGATCAGGATCACTTCGCCCTGGATACCCGCGCGGAAGGCGGCCGGCGGGTAGCGCGGCGGATTCATGGCCTTCGACGAGATGTCCACGCTGGCCTCGATCGAGGTCGCAGGTGCCGGCGGCGCGGGGGGCGACGGCGGGGTGACGATATCGCTCGGGCGCGGCTCCGGCACGTCCACGACCGGCGCCTGCGGCGGCGGCGGGACCGGCGACGGCTTCGGCGGCGACAGATTCTTCACCGGCGGCGGCGGAGTATCGGTCGGCGGCGGCGGCGGCGGCGGGGGCGGCGGCGGCGGCGCATCGACGATGGTCACCATGACGTTGCGCTCCTTCTCAGCCACGGCCTTGGGAGCCACGGCGGGAATGAGGAGCATCATGAAGGCGGCCAGATGCAGGGCAATTACAAACGCGATGCCGACGATGCGAGGCCAGCTCAGCCCCTTGTCATCGGGTTGTTCGTACCGGTGAACGACTAGTTGTTCCGTCATGCGCCAAGAGCTCAATAGTGGGGCCGGGATGCCGGGGGCGGAATCCCTGATCAGCGGTGCATGACACCGCAGGAACCTCCAAGCTTATACCAATCCTGAGCGCCTGCGCATCAACTGGGCAGGCATTCAGGCGTTATTCCTACTTACTTCAGGTTGATGATTTTCTTGGCATCAGCCTGGTTCTTCACACCCTTCGCCAGCGCCTGCTGGGCGGCCTGCTTGGCCTCCGGGATGCGACCTTCGGCATGCAGGACGCGTGCCAGGTTCAGGTAGGTCTCACCGTCCTTGGACAGCGGGGCAGCCTTCTGCCACGCATCGATCGCCTGCGGCACCTGGTCGGAGTAGTAGTAGGACTGGGCCAGCGCCAGGTAAACCTGGTAGTCCGGCTTCAGGATGCCCTTCTGCAACCCTTCGTTGATGACCGCGATGACGTCCTTTTCCTTTTTGTCGGTGTTGGCATAGATGGAGTACAGCTGCTTGTACTCGCGCTCTTCGGTGAGCTGGCCGCTGCTGCGCAGCTTGTCCATCACCGCGGCCGCCTTGTCCATCTGGTCGGCCTGCATGTACATGCTGGCCAGGTTCAGCTGGGCCTTCTTGTCGTTCGGGTTCTTGGCGGCCAGCGCCTCGGCTTCCTTGACCGCTTCGCCGGACTGGCCGGCTTCGGACAGGGCCGCCATCAGCAGCTGGTTCCAGTTGTCCTTCGGTTCGGCGGAGCCGGCGATGGCCTGCTTCAGCACCGGAATCGCTTCCTGGTAGCGCTCCAGCTGGTACAGCGCCTGGCCCTTGGCGATCAGTTCTTCCGGCTTGGTCGACTTGCTCTCGGCGAAGTACTTGTCGAGGGTTGCCAGGCCTTCGGCTGTCTGGTCTTCCTGCAGCTGCAACTGGCCCAGCATCAGCATCGACTGGAAGTGGCCGTTGTTGTCCAGGCCGTTGAACTGCAGGACCTGCTTCAGGTAGGCGATGGCAGCCGGGGCGTCATCGGTCTGGTAGGCAGCCTGCGAGGCCAGCTGCGCGGCCAGCGACTTGTCGTACTCGTTCGCGGCGCTGTCAGCCAGGATGGCGTCGGCCTGGGTGCGGGTTTCCGGGAACTTTTCCTTGTTGTAGCTGTCGATCATTTTCTGCAGCTTGCTGCCCATCTTGGCCGAAGCCTTGACCGTCGGCTCCTGGCGGGTCGCGTTCGGGTACAGCGCCTCGGCCTTGGCCTGCTTGCCGCCACGGTTGCCGCGCTCGGAGGAACGCGAGGACTGCGCGAAGGCATCGGTGACCACGGCGCCGGTCAGGGCGGTCGCGACGAGGACGGAAAGCACAGCTTTGTGGTTACGGAAAATCATCGTTCACCTCGATCGAACCGCCGGTTAGCGGCAAAGTCGGACTGTCAGAAAAATCTGAGCCGCCAAACGTATCAGAAACAGATGGCGTGAGAAATCGTTTTATGTGCTGCAATACAGCATAGAACTGCGCACTCATCCGCACTTTGGCCGTAGCCCGGCCGCCTGCGCCTGCTGATAGACCGGCGTCAGGCCCGGGGCATCACGTCGCAGTTCCTGGATCCGGTTGGCCGGATCCGGGTGGGTGGACAGCCATTGCGGGCTGCGACCGCCGCTGGCGGCCATCATGTTCTGCCACAGGTCGACCGCCTGCGCCGGATTGAATCCGGCCTGGGCCATCAGCCGCTGGCCGATCACGTCAGCCTCGCTTTCCTGCGTCCGCGAGCCCGGCAGCAGGAAGGCAGTCTGCGCGCCCATGCCACCGAGCTGGTTGACGGTGCTGGCAGCACCTTCGCCGTAGGCTGCGCCAGCCAGCGCGCCGAGCACGGCCAGCCCGGTCTGCGCACCCATCTGGCGGGTGATGCGCTCTTCGTGGTGGCGGGCGATGACATGACCGATTTCATGGCCGATCACGGCAGCCAGCTGATCCTGGTTCTTGGCCACGGTGAAGATGCCGGTGTTCACGCCGACCTTGCCGCCGGGCAGGGCGAAGGCGTTGGGTTCCTTGTCGACGAATACCGCCGTCTCCCACCGTACGCCACGGTATTGAGCTGGCAGCTGCGCGACCAGGGCGTTGACCACGCACTGCACGTAACCGTTCTGGCGGCCGTCGGTGCTGATCTTTTCCTTCTGCTTGGTTTCGGCGAACGCCTGTGCGCCGAGCTGGTCCAGCTGCGCCTGCGAGACGCCGCCCACCATCTGCCGGCGACCGGTAGGGGAGGTGGTGGTCGCGCAGGCGCTGACCAGGGTGGTGATGACAAGGGCCAGCAGCAGTTGTTTCATGGAAACTCCCCCGTGTTCATATGCGGAGTGTGTAGCGTAGCGGCTTAATCTTTCGTCAAGCGGACGCGGCCTTACGTTGACCCCAGGAACACCATCGCCGCAAGGGCGACCGCATTGTTCAGCGCATGGGCGGTGACCGCCGCCCACAACGTGCCGGTGCGCCGGTAGAGCCAGCAGAACGCGGCCCCCATGCCACCATAGACCAGCCACAGCTGTGCGATTTCGGCCGGGCCATTGGCACTCGTGCCAGGGATCTCATGGATCAGGGCAAATGCGAGGCTGCTCAGTACCACGCCCAACCCAGGCCGCCCGGCCTGCCACAGGCGGCCAAACAGCACGCGGCGGAACAGCAGTTCCTCGTAGGCCGGCGCCAGGACCACCGCGAACAGCACCAGGAACAGCGGGAAACGTGCGATCGCGCTCTGCATCAGCGCCAGATTGGTGGGGACCGGCTCGACGCCGACCTGCTTGGCCAGGAAGGCGATGCCGTTGCTGCCGAGCACGATCAGGGTCGCCACCAGCAGGGTCCAGCCCCAGGTGGAGGGGCGGCGCAGCGCCTGGCGCGAGGCGTGGCGCTCGGCGGCGTTGGCCGGCCGTCGCCAGAAGTACAGCAGCAACGCGGCACCACCGGTGGCGAACAGTGCCATGAGAATCTGCGCAAGCGCGCCGGGCTGGCCCAGTGACGCCGCGACCGAACTGGCGTCGGGTGCGCCAGCGCCAGCCTGCGCGTTCGCGTAACCAACCACCACGCCACGGTACAGTCCCCACAGCAGGCCGCTGACCAGGCTCAGGCCGAACAGGGTGACAGCGGCGATGCCCAGGTCGATGAAGAACCCCGCCAACGGCGAAATGGCACGCGGCGCGGCAGAAGCCGGCGGAACCGGGGGCGGAGCGGAAACCGGGGCGGATGCTGACATCAGGTACCTGTGTTCAAGAGTCGAAGGCCGGCGCGCCTCCCCGCGCGCCGGCCGTGTCCCGATTGTGTCAGATATCCAGGTTTGCGACCTTCAGCGCGTTGTCTTCGATGAAATCGCGACGCGGTTCGACGACATCACCCATCAGGGTGCTGAAGATCTGGTCGGCTGCGACAGCGTCCTCGATACGCACCTGCAGCAGTCGGCGGGTTTCCGGGTTCACCGTGGTGTCCCACAGCTGCTCCGGATTCATTTCACCCAGACCCTTGAATCGCTGGATCTGGCGGCCGCGCTTGGCCTCCTCGAGCAGCCAGTTCTGTGCCTTGGCAAAGCTGTCGACTTCGATCGACTTGGCACCGCGGGAAATGGTCGCGCCTTCGCGGACCAGACCGTGCAGCAGCTTCGATGCCTGGTGGATCGCGCGCAGTTCGCCGCTTTCGAAGGCCGACATCGGCAGCACCTGGATGTGCTGTTCGCCCATGTGGCGTCGGGTCACCAGCACAGCGGCCGGGCGCTCGTCGTTGGCTTCCTGCAGTTCCAGCGTGAAACGCGGGCTGCCCAGGCTGCCCTGGTTGAGGCGCTTGGCCAGTGCATCCAGGCCCTCGCCTTCGCCGGCAGCGCGCAGGCTTTCCAGGTCCATCGGCACGAAATCGACCAGCGCTTCAAGCAGGTTGCGGTCGTAGCGATGTGCGTTGCGCTCGATCGAATCCAGCGCGGCCGCGTAGGCCAGCAGCAGCTTTTCCAGCGCAAGGCCTTCGATGCCGGGCTCGCCGGTGGCCGGCACCAGCGCAGCGTTTTCCACCGCGCTGCTGGCCAGGTAGCTGTCCAGCGCCGGGTCGTCCTTCAGGTACAGCTCCTGCTTGCCCTGCTTGATCTTGTACAACGGCGGCAGGCCGATGTAGACGTAACCGCGCTCGATCAGCTCCGGCATCTGACGGTAGAAGAACGTCAGCAGCAGGGTGCGGATGTGGGCGCCGTCGACGTCGGCGTCGGTCATGATGATGATCTTGTGGTAACGCAGCTTGTCCGGGTTGTACTCGTCTCGGCCGATGCCGGTGCCCAGCGCCGTGATCAGCGTGCCGACCTGGTCGGAGGACAGCATGCGGTCGAAGCGCGCGCGTTCCACGTTGAGGATCTTGCCGCGCAGCGGCAGCACCGCCTGGTTCTTGCGGTTGCGGCCCTGCTTGGCCGAGCCACCTGCCGAGTCACCCTCGACGATGAACAGTTCGGACAGCGCCGGATCCTTTTCCTGGCAGTCGGCCAGCTTGCCCGGCAGGCCGGCGATATCCAGCGCGCCCTTGCGGCGGGTCAGGTCGCGGGCCTTGCGCGCCGCTTCACGTGCGCGCGCGGCGTCGACGATCTTGCCGGCGATCGCCTTGGCTTCGTTCGGGTTCTCCTGCAGGAACTCTTCCAGGCGCGCACCGAAGGCGTTTTCCACCGCCGGACGCACGTCGGAGCTGACCAGCTTTTCCTTGGTCTGGCTGGAGAAGCTCGGGTCCGGAACCTTCACCGACAGCACCGCGATCATGCCTTCTCGCATGTCGTCGCCCGTCAGGTTGATCTTGGCCTGCTTGGCGATGCCGTTCTGCTCGATGTAGTTGTTGAGCACACGGGTCAGCGCACCGCGGAAACCGGCCAGGTGGGTACCGCCGTCCTTCTGCGGAATGTTGTTGGTGAAGCAGTACATCGTCTCCTGATAGGAGTCGGTCCACTGCAGCGCCACATCCACGACGATGCCGTTGTGCTCGCCGGTGACTGAAATGACGTTCGGGTGCAGCGGCGTCTTCAGCTGGGCCAGATGCTCCACGAAGCTGCGGATGCCACCCTCGTAGTGGAAGTCATCGCGACGGCCGTCGCCACGCTCGTCGGCAAGGACGATCTTGACGCCGGAGTTCAGGAACGACAGTTCGCGCAGGCGGCGGGCCAGGATGTCGTAGTGGAACTCCACGTTGTCGTGGAAGGCGACGGTGGACGGCCAGAAGCGCACGGTAGTGCCGCGCTTGGTGGTGGTTTCCAGCTTGGCCAGCGCGGTCACTGCGGCGCCGTTGCTGAATTCCTGCTGGTAGTGGAAGCCGTTCTGGAACACGTCCACCAGCAGCTTCTGCGACAGCGCGTTGACCACGCTGACGCCGACGCCATGCAGGCCGCCCGAAACCTTGTAGCTGTTGTCGTCGAACTTGCCGCCTGCGTGCAGGACGGTCATGACGACTTCGGCTGCAGACACTTCGCGACCGAGCTTGGCACTCATCTGCTCGTGCTTGCCAGTCGGGATACCACGGCCGTTGTCGGACACCGAGACCGAACCGTCGGCGTGGATCGTCACCGCAACGTGGTCGGCGTGGCCGGCCAGCGCTTCGTCGATCGAGTTGTCGACGACCTCGAACACCATGTGGTGCAGACCGGTGCCGTCATGCACGTCACCGATGTACATGCCGGGACGCTTGCGGACAGCCTCCAGGCCTTCCAGGGCGGTAATGCTGTTGGCGTCGTAATTGCCGTTGTTTGCCGGGGTGTTCTGTTCGTCGCTCATTGCGCTTGCCGTAGGCTCCGCAGGTCGGCCACCGCTTGGAGCGATGTGCCGAGAATGAAAGGATTCCAACCCGAATTATACCAGCCGGGGTCGAGCGGCCCTGGTGTGCCCACTATGGCACAGCCACGATCTGTGCATGTTCCACGTGGAACCGGGCGATGTGGGTCAGGTCCAGCAGCGCCGCCGGGGTTTCGGTAGCGGTGATGAAGATCTGTGCCGGCCCATTGAGCAGGCGCTCCAGCACCCGCGCCTGATGGGTGCGATCCAGCTCCGAGGCCAGATCGTCCAGCGCGATAACCGGCCATTCGCCGCGCTGTTCCGCATAGTCCTCGGCCTGCGCCAGCAGGCAGGCCAATGCCGTCAGCTTGGCCTGACCACGGGACAACGCATCACGGCCCGGAATGCTCTGGAAATCCACACTCCAGTCTGCCCGGTGTGGGCCGACCGAGGTATAGCCGGCCTGCCGGTCGCGTTCCCGGGCCAGAAGCAGGGCATCGGCCAAGGGAAGCTCATGCCGCCGCCAACCGGGGCTCAGTTCCAGACCCTGGATGCCGAGTTGCGGAGCCAGGCTGGCGGCCAAGGCCACCGTGCGCTGCTGCAGACGCTCCAGGTAGTGCTGACGGCGGCTGGTCAGCGGTTCCCCGGCCTCGGCCAGCTCGTGATCCCAGGTATCTAGCATCCGCGACGGCCCGCCCTGCTTGAGCAGAGCATTGCGCTGCTTCAGCGCCCGGGAATAGCGGCGCCACAGGGAGAGAAAATCCGGTTCCACGTGGAACAAGCCCCAATCGAGGAAGCGACGGCGAGGTTCGCCCCCCCCACTGACCAGTGCATGGCTCCCCGGCTCGAACGTCACCACGGCCAGCGCTGCGCAGAGATTGCCCAGCTGCGCGACGTCTTCACCGTCCAATCGTCCCTTCCAGTCCTGGCCACTGTGGCGCAGCCCGGCCTTTCGGCGGTGCGGCGGGTGATCGGCACGCTGTTCGTCCCATTCCACGAAGATCTCCAGCGCTTCCTGGCCCTGGCGCACCAGACCGTCGCGCACCCGGCCACGGAAGCTGCGCCCGTAGGCCATCAGGTGCAGGGCTTCGAGCACGCTGGTCTTGCCGGCACCGTTGTCGCCGGTCAGCAGGTTCAATCCAGGCTGGGGCGACAGGTCCACCGCACTGAAGCGACGCAGTTGGTGCAGGGCGAGGCGGCGGATAAGCATGGGGCGCGAAAGACCATCCGCACGAGGCGGTAGTGGGACAGGGAATCCATCAGCTTACTGCATCGGTCAAGCCAGCCGTGGCGCGCCAGACATCGCCACTGTGCTGAAGCCTCCGCCTGGCAACCCTACGCGTGTTCCACGTGGTGGCGCTCCCTCATCTGGGCTCGCCTGGGTCTGGATATGCCCGGGAATCCTTGAATTCTGAGCGGCGGCGCAGGGTACAGGCCTTCAGATTTCAGCGATTTCAGCCTCATTCCGCGAGCATCGCCAGGTTCCCTCGACGGTGGGTTGCGCGAACACCGCGCGGATTTCTTGAAATCTACGATGCGATGCCATGGAGGGTTCCACAGATTTCAAAGAATTCAGCCCGTTCGTTTCACGCTGTCCACAGCGGGTCTGTATGACTTATACACAAGGTATGGGCAAACTGTGGATAAAAAAGTCCTTTTGCCCGACCTGCCAAACTATCCACAGGTTCCCCCCCAGCCTGAGGGGCCTCTATACAGGGGGTTTCAGCTGCATAAATCTCTTAAAAATCAATTGGATAATGCATTTTTCCACGAAATCTGGGCCTACCATCACCACCATGCTTTAGATTTATACCCAGATTTAGAAGCTAGGCCAGCTCTGATCCGGCCCCAACCGGGCCTGTGGACAGTGACGTCTGCAGATGAAGCAACCACTGCGATAGCGGATGCGATCCGCTTCATCCATCCGACCAGATCGGGTCACCTGCAATCAGGCTGAGGACCCGGAACTGCGTACTCGATCGAAGTTGGCTGGGCAGCGCCCAGGTCAGCAACCTGGATTCCTACCGCGTAGGGCCGATTGCATCGGAGGGGCAACCAAGAACAATCGGCAAGCAGCAATCTCGAGCAAGACATTCGTCCAGACCTGGAGATTCCGCGAACTCCGATGCTCCACGTGGAACCTGCAAAAAAAAACGCCCGGGGAGATACCGGGCGTCCTTCGGTTCCACGTGGAACAGGCTGCTGTCAGAGACGCAGCGGCATGACCACGTGACGCGACTTCTCACTGCTGGATTCACGAACCAGCGCAGAAGAGTTGGAATCGCGCAGCTGGATGATGACCTCCTCATCGCGCAGCGCGGAGAGGGCATCCAGCAGGTAGTTCACGTTGAAGCCAATGGCCAGATCACTGACCGTGGTGTCGGCTTCGATCTCTTCCTGGGCTTCTTCCTGTTCCGGGTTGTGCGCGCTGATCTTCAGGTTGCCCGGCGAGACTTCCACGCGGATGCCGCGGTACTTCTCGTTGGACAGGATCGCGGCGCGCTGCAGCGAGGCACGCAGTGCTTCACGATCAACCTTCACTTCGCGGTCGGCACCGATCGGAATCACCGCTTCGTAATCCGGGAAACGACCGTCGATCAGCTTCGAGGTGAAGGTGACATCGTCGCGCTTGACGCGCACGTGGCTGCGGCCGACTTCCAGTTCGATCTCGCGATCGCCGCTCTCCAGCAGGCGCTGCAGTTCGGTCACGCCCTTGCGCGGCACGATGATCTGGCGCTTGGAACCGCTGGGCTTGGCCAGATCGGTTTCACACAGGGCCAGGCGATGGCCGTCGGTGGCGACCGTGCGCAGCGCATCGCCGCGCAGGTCGAACAGCAGGCCATTGAGGTAGTAGCGCACGTCCTGCTGGGCCATCGCGAACGCAGTGCGCTCGATCAGTTCCTTCAGGGTTGCTTCGCCGATGGCCACGCGCTCGGTGGCTTCCACTTCGTCCACCGACGGGAAGTCGTTGGAGGGCAGGGTGGCCAGGGTGAAGCGGCTGCGGCCGGCCTGCACGGTGATCTTGTCACCGGTCTGCGAGACGGTAATCCGGCTGCCGTCGGGCAGGGCGCGGATGATCTCGAACAGCTTGCGGGCGGGAATGGTGGTTTCGCCGTCCTGGGCATCTTCAACCGCGATCCGCGACACCATCTCCACTTCCAGGTCGGTACCGGTCAGCGACAGCTGGCCGTTCTGCACCTGGACCAGGAAATTGGCCAGAACCGGAAGGGTCTGGCGGCGTTCGACCACGTTGACGACCTGTGCCAACGGCTTGAGAAAGGCTTCGCGCTGCAGTGTGAAACGCATGTGGTTCCGTGCCCCTATGCTTTAAAAAATGTGGAATAAATCAAAAGCTTGGTGGTGCTGGTAGAGACAGAATCGCTGGAAAACAACGCTAAGTCTTTGTAAATAAAAGGATTTCAGGCATCGAAACCCTCTGTATTACCGACCCCCAGGGGGTGGGGAAAGCTGTGGATAAAACCGACGCGATTTCAAACGCCATTTTTATCCACAACGTGTCCCGCGCTTGCTACCGGATTCTGCACCGTTTTGTGCGATGACGCCTCATCGGCATCCGTGCATCATTCGCTCAGCTTCCGGATCAGCTTGTCCCAGTCCTCGCGGAGCTTGCCGTCGGTTTCCATCAGGGTCCGGATCTGGCGGCAGGCATGCAGCACCGTGGTGTGATCGCGACCGGCAAAGGCATCGCCGATCTCGGGCAGGCTGTGCTCGGTCAGTTCCTTGGTCAGGGCCATGGCGACCTGGCGCGGGCGTGCCAGCGAGCGGGTCCGACGCTTCGACAGCAGATCCTTGATCTGCAGGCCGTAGTAGTCGGCAACGGTTTTCTGGATGTTGGGAATGCTGATCGCCTGCTGCTGGGCGCGCAGCAGGTCGCGCAGGGTTTCCTGGGCGAATTCGGTGGTGATCGCGCGGCCGGTGAAATTGGCGCGGGCGGTCAGGGTATTGAGCGCGCCTTCGAGGTCGCGCACGTTGGAGCGCATCTTCTTGGCGATCAGGAACGCAACATCATCGGGAATCTCGGCACCGCGTTCGCGTGCCTTGGCCAGCACGATCGCGGCGCGGGTCTCGAAGTCCGGCGGTTCGATCGCGACCGACAGGCCCCAGGCAAGCCGCGACTTCAGGCGCGCTTCCAGGCCCTCGACTTCGCGCGGATAGCGGTCGCAGGTCAGGATGATCTGCTGCTTGCCATCGAACAACGCGTTGAAGGTGTGGAAGAACTCTTCCTGGGTGCGGTCCTTGCCGGCGAAGAACTGGATGTCATCGATCAGCAGCGCGTCCACC
This sequence comes from Stenotrophomonas sp. YJH_SMC_91, assembly GCF_059368495.1. Classification (NCBI taxonomy): domain Bacteria; kingdom Pseudomonadati; phylum Pseudomonadota; class Gammaproteobacteria; order Lysobacterales; family Lysobacteraceae; genus Stenotrophomonas; species Stenotrophomonas sp. YJH_SMC_91. The sequence goes on from NZ_JCAFRT010000016.1 coordinate 36,803, forward strand.
TGCTGGAACTGGCGCTTGAACTGATCCATGGTCTTTTCCTGCAGGGCCCGGATCATCGCGCTGAAGAACTGTTCCGAACGCAGGTACAGCACCTTCGCGCCCGGATTGGCCTGGCGCATGGCGTTGCCGGCGGCGAACATCAGGTGGGTCTTGCCCAGGCCGGTGCCCCCGTACAGCAGCAGCGGGTTGTGCGCGCGGTCGCCCGGCTTCTGCGCCGCCTGGAAGGCGGCGGCCAGGCCCAGCTGGTTGCTGCGGCCTTCGACGAAGTTGGCGAACGTGTAGTGGTTGTCCAGGTTGCCGGCAAACGGCACCTGCGGTTCGCTGGACACATGCGCCGACGGCGTGGAAACCGGCGCGTTCTGCGCCTCCACAGGGCGCGGGCGCGAGCCGATTTCAAGAAAAACGTCGCTGAAACCGGCGAAGTGCGCCAGCAGTTCGCGGATCCGGGCCAGGTACAGCTCGCGGACCTGGTCGACGATGAAGGCATTCGGTGCATACAGCACCAGGCTGTCCACGCGCAGATCGGCCTGCAGTGGCTTCAGCCAGGTATGAACGTCTTCCGGCGGGAACTCCGCTTCGAGGCGCTCGAGACTACGGGACCAAGCATCCATCAGCAATAATCGTCCGGTGGCCGGGGCATGGACGCGACAAGGCGCCCAAACACAGGCCTGAAAGGGGGGAAATGGATGGCTCAGACTACCACCGAGCGCCCGCCTTCGGAATGCTTGTCCCCTACTTATTCACAAAAACATCCACAGCTATTGCACAGCCCGGTGAATTCGCGTAGCTGCCAGGGGTTGACTTGGGGCAGGGTACCTCTCTAGAATTTCCGGTTCTTTCCGTCCCATTCATACGAGAGGCCCCCAATGGCCACGAAGCGCACCTACCAGCCCAGCAACCTCAAGCGTAAGCGCGACCACGGCTTCCGTGCCCGTATGAAGACCGCTGACGGCCGCAAGATCCTGTCGCGTCGCCGCGCCAAGGGCCGCAAAGTCCTGAGCGCCTGATTGCCATGCCGCACTCCGCGGCAGACGCAATCCCTTCGACAGTGAATACTGCAGACCCGCGCAAGCGATTCCCTCGCTCTGCGCGGGTTCGCACGCGTGCCGAATACTCAACGGTCTTCAACGGCGCCCGCCGTGTGTCCGATCCGCTGATGACCCTGCACTGGCTGCCGGCTGACCGGCCGGCCAGGCTGGGTCTGGCGGTTTCCCGCAAGGTTGATCCGAACGCCGTCGGGCGTAACCGGATCAAGCGCGTCCTGCGCGACATCCTGCGTCAGACACGTACCGACATCCAGCCAGGCGACTTTGTCGTCGTGGCTCGTAGTGCTGCGCGTTCCGCCAGCAACGACGAGATCCGCCAGGCCTTCCTGCGCCTGCTGCGTCGCCTGCGTGCATTGCCCACGCCGGGCGTGGACGGCACAATGCCGCCGCCTGATGGCATCGCAACTCCTTCTTTGACCGAGCCGGCATCGCGTCCCGGCCCCGCCGAGCCTGTCCGCTGATGAACCAGACCCGCGTATTCCTCATTTTTGCCTGGCTGATGGTGGCCGTGCTGCTGTGGATGGAGTGGAGCCGTGAAAAGGCTGCTCCGACCCCGGCACCAACCACCACGTCGGCCCCGGCCGCCGCACAGAGTGTTCCGGGCGCGAACCCCGGCGCCATCCCCAGCGCCCAGGTGCCGGGCGCCCCCGGCCAGGCCGCCGCACAGGCCCAGGCCAGCGCTACCCCGGCCAGCCAGCGCGTGACCGTCACCACCGACGTGCTGCGCCTGGTGCTCGACGGCGGTCGCGTGCTCGATGCCGAGCTGCTGCAGTTCCCGCAGACCAAGGACGAAGGCAGCCCGCCGGTCCGCCTGCTGACCGAAGACCCCGCGCACCCGTACAGCGCGATCAGTGGCTGGGCCAGCGAAGACAAGAACACCCCGGTCCCCGGCGCCGACGGCTTCAAGCTGGTGGGTGACACCAAGGACTTCGTGCTGGCCAAGGGCCAGAACGAGCTGCAGATCCCGTTCGTGTGGACCGCCGACAACGGCGTGACCATCAAGCGCACCCTGACCGTCTCGCGCAACGAGTACGCCGTGCGCTTCAAGGACGAAGTCAGCAACGCTGGCGCCGCGCCGTGGAACGGCTACGTCTACCGCACCCTGGACCGCACCCCGACCATCCTGTCGCGGAGCATGACCAACCCGGATTCCTTCAGCTTCAACGGTGCCACCTGGTACGACAACGACAAGAAGTACCAGCGTCGTGCGTTCAAGGACTACCTGGAAGACGGCACGCTGAACCAGAACATCACCGGCGGCTGGCTGGCGATGCTGCAGCACCACTTCTTCACCGCCTGGATCCCGCAGAAGGACCAGACCGCACACTACGTGCTGTCGCAGGTGGCCGGTCGTGACCTGATCGAAGCGCGTGGCCCGGCCTTCACCGTGGCCCCGGGCCAGTCCACCAGCACCGAAGCCCGCCTGTGGGTCGGCCCGAAGCTGGTCAACCTGATCGCCAAGGAAGACGTGCCGGGCCTGGACCGCGTGGTCGACTACAGCCGCTTCTCGATGATGGCGGTGATCGGCCAGGGCCTGTTCTGGGTGCTGAACCAGGTGCACAAGCTGGTCGGCAACTGGGGCTGGGCGATCGTCGGCCTGGTGGTGCTGCTGAAGCTGGTGCTGTACCCACTGTCGGCAACCCAGTACAAGAGCGGCGCCAAGATGCGTCGTTTCCAGCCGCGCATCGCGCAGCTGAAGGAACGCTATGGCGATGACCGCCAGAAGTTCCAGACCGCGATGATGGAGCTGTACAAGAAGGAAAAGATCAATCCGATGGGGGGCTGCCTGCCGATCCTCATCCAGATGCCGATCTTCTTCGCCCTGTACTGGGTGCTGGTGGAATCGGTCGAACTGCGCCAGGCGCCCTGGTTCGGCTGGATCCAGGACCTGACCGCACGCGACCCGTACTTCATCCTGCCGGTCATCAACGTGGCAGTGATGTGGTTCACCCAGAAGCTGACCCCGGCACCGGGCATGGACCCGATGCAGCAGAAGATGATGCAGTTCATGCCGCTGGTGTTCGGCGTCATGATGGCCTTCATGCCGTCCGGCCTGGTCCTGTACTGGGTGGTCAACGGCGGCCTGGGCCTGCTGCAGCAGTGGTGGATGACCAAGCGCCATGGCGGCGAGCCGGTCCCGGCCACCACCGCGCCGGCCCCGGTCAAAAAGAAGTAATCCCGACCTGTAGAGTCGACTGTTGGTCGACTGGCAGTAGAGCAGTCGACCAACAGTCGACTCTACTACCGCCCCGGTCGATGAGAAGCCCGCCGCAAGGCGGGCTTTTCGCATGCGGCGTTAGAATCGCCGGCACACCGTTCCTCCCACCTTCGAGTCCACCATGCAGCGTGCGTCGTCGTTCCGCCTGTTCCTGCCGTCGCTGTTGTTGACCCTGGTCGTTGCCGGCTGTGGCGACAAGGACGCGAAGGCGCCGGCGACCACGGTCACCCAGCCCAGCGCGCAGGCCGCGGCCGCCGCCGATCCTGCCGCTGCACCGTTGCTGGCCGCGCTGCAGAAGCAGCTCGACGGCTACCGCCGCATCATCGTGCTGCTGGCCGACGAGGAACAGCAGTCGGCTGCCGACCGCGGTACCTCCACGCGCGTGGGCCAGCAGCTGTTCCACGATGGCCTGGAACAGCGCACGGCCATCGCCGCGCAGTTCGACACGCTGCTGCGCGGCTCCAGTCCGCAGCGCTTCGCCACCCTCGGCACCGTGCTGGACTACATCGAGTCGGCGCCGGAACTATTCGACGCCGACCGCCTGGCCTTCCGCGAAGTGCTGCGTGACCTGCATGAACGGGTCGGCACCGATTCGTCGCTGCCGGCGGTGAAGCTGCACCAGCGCATCGGTGAGGACCTGGAGGCGCTTGATGAGATCGAGCGCAACTACAACCAGGAACTGACCCGCATCTTCAGCCGCTTCGAGCGCACCCGCGCCATCGAACTGAAGCGTGAGAAGTGGGACGACTACATCGCCCACCTGCACAAGGACTACAGCCGCGAAGCGATCCTGCGCGACTATGGCGTGATCGAGCCGTACCCGATGTCGATGAAGGACAGCGACCGCGAGATCTTCGGCCGCGACCTGCCGGCCAAGACCGTTGTGCTCACCTTCGACGATGGCCCGCACAAGGCCTACACCGATGAAGTGGTGGCCATCCTCAAGCGCTACGATGTGCCGGGCGTGTTCTTCGAAGTGGGCCGCAACCTCGGCAAGGTCGAGGCCGACGGCAAGGTCAGCCTCGGCCCGATGGCGAAGATCAGCCGCAACCTGATGGAAGAGGGCTATGCGGTCGGCAATCACAGCCTGACCCACGCCCAGCTGTCGCGCACCACCGGTGACGCGCTGCGCCAGCAGGTGCTGGACACCGACACGCTGCTGAAGGATGTCGACAGCAAGCGCGCGCCGCTGTTCCGCTTCCCCTATGGCGCACGCAATGCCGAAGGCCTGCAGCTGCTCAACGAAGCCGGGCTGAAATCCATCATGTGGAATATCGATTCGATGGACTGGGCCGACCCGGTGCCGGAGTCGATCGTGCAGCGCGTACTCGACCAGGTGAACAAGGAACAGCGCGGCATCATCCTGTTCCACGACATTCACGATCGTGCGGTGAAGGCGCTGCCGCAGATCCTCGACCGGCTGATCGCCGATGGCTACCAGTTCGCTGGCTGGAACGGCCGCGACTTCACGGTCGCCCGTGCGCGCAAGGGCGATACCGGTGCCGCCACCGTCACCACCGGCTACGAGAAGTCCTGGGCAATCGTGGTCGGCATCGACAACTACGCCAAGTGGCCGAAGCTGGAGTACGCCAGCCACGATGCGCAGGCGGTGGCCGATACCCTGACCGGGCAGTTCGGCTTCCCGTCCTCGCAGGTGATCGTGCTGAAGAACGAGCAGGCCACGCGCAACAACATCCTGGCTGCCTTCCACGACCGTCTGGCCGATGACCGCACTGGCAAGAACGATCGCGTGTTCGTGTTCTTCGCCGGCCATGGCGCGACCCGCCAGCTCGCCTCCGGGCGCGACCTCGGCTACATCATCCCGGTCGATTCGGACCCGAAGGAATTCGCTACCGACGCCATCGCGATGACCGACATCCAGAACATCGCCGAGAGCATGCAGGCCAAGCACGTGATGTTCGTGATGGATGCCTGCTACAGCGGCCTGGGCCTGACCCGTGGCGGTCCATCGTCGTCGTCGTTCCTGCGCGAGAACGCGCGGCGCAGCGCGCGGCAGATGCTGACCGCCGGCGGTGCCGACCAGCAGGTGGCCGACGCCGGTCCGAACGGCCACTCGGTGTTCACCTGGGTGCTGCTGCAGGCATTGGCCGGCAAGGGCGACCTCAACGGCGATGGGCTGATCACCGGTACCGAACTGGCCGCCTACGTTGCGCCGGCCGTCTCAGCCGTTTCACACCAGACCCCGGCCTTCGGCAGCCTGCCCGGTTCGCAGGGCGGCGAGTTCGTGTTCCAAGTGCCGGACAGCCAGGAGTTCCTCAATGCCGATACGCGCCAGTTGACCGCCGATGCGATCGCACTGAACAACAAGGTTGAAGCCGCCAGCGAAGCCAAGGGCAGCCAGGCGCCGGTGACGGTGGCCGACCTGCAGGGCGGCAAGGCCAAGCTGGTGGTGCCCACTGCGGGCCCGGCGTCGGATCGCCAGCGCGCGCAGCAGGCCAATGACCGCGGCCTGCAGCTGTACCGCGAGAAGCAGTACGACGAGGCGGTGGCGCAGTTCACCGAAGCACTGAAGCTGCGTCCGGACTTCGCCCAGGCCGCCAACAACCTCGGCTTCGTCTACTACCGCCAGCAGCGCTATGCCGAAGCGGCGCGCTGGCTGGAGAACACGCTGAAGATCGACCCCTCGCGTGCAGTGGCCTATCTCAACCTGGGTGATGCCTACTTCAACGCCGGCGACAAGGCCAAGGCCAAGCAGGCCTACACCACCTACTTGGCCTTGCAGCCGCAGGGCAGTGGCGCGGCCCAGGCGCGCGCACAGCTGGAGAAGCTCTGAGCCATGAACGACGCGATCCGCACCGACACCATCGTCGCCATCGCCAGCGCCCCTGGCGCCGGCGGTGTCGGCCTGCTGCGCCTGTCCGGCCCGCGTGCTGCGGCCATCGCCAATGCACTGGGTGCACCTGCACTGCGTCCGCGCCACGCGCACTACGCGCGCCTGCGTGATGCCGAAGGCGAGGTCATCGACGATGGCATCGTGCTGTGGTTCCCGGCACCGAACAGCTTCACCGGCGAGGAAGTGGTGGAACTGCAGGGCCACGGCAGCCCGGTGCTGCTGCAGCAGCTGGTCGCGCGCTGCATCGCGCTCGGCGCGCGCCAGGCGCGGCCGGGTGAGTTCAGTGAACGGGCATTCCTCAACGGCAAGCTCGACCTGGCCCAGGCCGAGGCCATCGCCGACCTGATCGCCGCGGGCGACAACCGCGCCGCGCGCGCGGCACGTCGCTCGCTGGATGGCGTGTTCTCGCGCCGCATCGACGCCGTGGTCGAGCAGCTGGTGCTGCTGCGCATCCACGTGGAAGCGGCCATCGATTTTGCCGACGAACCGCTGGATACGCTCGGTGGCGCGCAGGTGCGGCGTGGGCTGGAACAGGCGCGCAGCGATCTGGCCCTGCTGCGCCGCGATGCCGAACGCGGCCGTCGCCTGCGCGATGGCCTGCACGCGGTGCTGATCGGTCCGCCGAACGCCGGCAAGAGTTCACTGCTCAACGCGCTGGCCGGCAGCGAACGCGCCATCGTCACCGACATCGCCGGTACCACCCGCGACACCCTGCGCGAGACCATCCGCCTGGACGGCCTGGAGCTGACCCTGGTCGACACCGCCGGCCTGCGCGACGGGGGTGACGCCATCGAACGCGAAGGCATGCGCCGCGCCCACGTGGAAATCGAGCGCACCGATCTGGCGCTGATCGTGCTGGATGCGCGCGATCCGGCGGCTGGCGAAGCGGCGCTGGGCGAGGCCGTGGCGGCGGTGCCGCACAAGGTCTACATCCACAACAAGTCGGACCTGCTGGAGGCGTTGCCGTCGCTGGACGATCCGGACCGCGTGTTCGTTTCGGCCGCCACCGGCGCCGGGCTCGACGATCTGCACGCGCGTCTGCGTTCGATCGCTTCGGCCGGGGCAGGGGAGCAGGTGGATGGCGAGTTCTCCGCGCGCACGCGCCATGTGGATGCAATCGAACGTGCGCAGGAACATGCGCAGCGCGCCGATGGCGAGCTGGCGCACGAGCACCTGGAGCTGGCCGCCGAGGAACTGCGGCTGGCGCATGACGCGCTGGGTGAGATCACTGGGCAGATGAGTGCCGATGATCTGCTGGGGAGGATCTTCTCCAGCTTCTGCATCGGCAAGTAAGCCTTGGTAGTGCCGGCCGCTGGCCGGCAACCCAGCCGAACGAGCTCCTCGGGATCGCTACGGGGTCGGAGCCCCTGCGGGGATCCGACCCCAGGTCCCCCACCTGTCACATTGCCGCCGCATACTGACGCCCATCACATACCGCTTGGGGAAGTCGCAGTGAAGTCGTGGGGTTGTGCGTTGCTGTTGTCGCTGGCCGTGGCACCATCGGTGGCCATGAGTGCTGAATCCTCCACCCCGGCCGCGCACAAGGTGTCGGTCTATGGCCATCGCGGGGCGAGCGCGTTGCTGCCCGAGCACACCCTGGCCGCCTATGCGCAGGCGATCGCCGATGGCGCCGACTACATCGAGCCGGACCTGGTGATGACCAGGGACGGGGTGATGGTGGCCCGCCACGAGAACGAGATCAGCGGCACCACTGATGTGGCCTCGCATCCCGAATTCGCCAGCCGCCGCACCAGCAAGGTCATCGACGGGCAGAAGGTGGACGGCTGGTTCACCGAAGACTTCACCCTGGCCGAGCTGAAGACCCTGTACGCCCGTGAGCGCCTGCCGGAACTGCGCAGCACCGCCTACGACGGCCAGTTCCGCATCGCCAGCCTGGACGAGATCCTGGCCTTCCTGGTGCAGCAGGCCGGGCGTGCCAACCGCGGCATCGGCCTGGTACCGGAGATCAAGCACCCGACCTACTTCCAGTCGATCGGCCTGCCGATGGAAGACAAGCTCCTGACCGCGCTGCGTGGCAATGCCTATACCAACGTCGGCCCGGTCACCATCCAGTCGTTCGAGACCGCCAACCTGCGCTACCTGCGCGGCAAGATCCCGCGCGGCAGTAACATCCGCCTGCTGCAACTGCTGTGGAAGGGCGACACCCAGCCGGCCGACATCGCCAAGGCCGGTGGCAAGCTGACCTACGCGCAGATGATGACGCCGGCAGGACTGAAGGACATCGCCAGCTACGCCGACAGCATCGGCCCGGAACTGCGCTCGATCATTCCGCTGGATGCCAAGGGCGCGCTGAGCACTCCGACCACGCTGGTACAGGACGCACATGCAGTGGGCCTGATGGTGATTCCGTACACCTTCCGTCCGGAGAACCACTTCCAGGCCAGCAACCTGCGCAAGGGCGCCGACAATGCGCGCAATGCCGAGGGTTCGATTGCCGAGATGCGTGCCTATCTGGCCACCGGCATCGATGCCTTCTTCACCGATGACCCGGCACTGGGCCGGCAGGCGGTGGATGGCATGGGCGCGGCGGGGAATGCGGCGAACTGACGGACTCTGGTAGGTGCCAACCTTGGTTGGCACACTACAACCGCGCCGACCAAGGTCGGCCACTACCGGTTCATGAGGGTGCCGGCCAGCGGCCGGCACTACCGGGGCATTTTCAGCCGCGCGGCTCGTCTGGCCGGCGGAACGGGATCACCACGTAGTCCTGGCCTTCGCGCGGCTGCCACAGCACCGGCACGCGCTGCGGTGACGGCGGTTCCAGCTCGTCGTCGGGTAAAGGTTCGACGTCTTCTTCTTCGTCTTCCCAACTGTAACGCGGGCGCGGCGGCAGCGGGTCGGCATTGCGGAACAGCAGCGCGGCGATGATGCCGGCGAAGGCGCCGCCCATGTGCGACTGCCAGGACACGCCGTCGGCGTGCGGCAGGATGGTCATCAGCATGCCGCCGTAGAACAGCATGCCGATCAGGCCGGTGGCAATCGCTGCACGGTCGCGGCGCAGCAGGCCCAGGCTGGCCAGCAGGAACATCAGGCCATGGGTGACGCCGCTGGCGCCCAGGTGCACGCTGCCCGGATTGCCCAGCATCCACGCACCGATGCCCGAGCCCAGCCACAGCAGGGGCAGGGCGCGCACGGTGGCTTTCGGGTAGACGCTGCCGGCCAGCGTGCCCAGGATCAGGATCGCGATGCTGTTGGCGGCGATGTGCTCGACCGAGGCATGCAGCATCGGGCCGCCGATCAGGCCAAGCAGGCCCTTGGCTTCCAGCGGCGCGACCGCCCAGGGCCGCCAGTCGAAGGTGCCCTGCAGGGCGAACACGGCCACCAGCACCAGCACGGCGGCCAGGCTGACATTGAACGCCCGCAGGATACGCGAGCGGTCATTGCGGGGGGCCGGCAGGTCGCCAGCGGGCAGGGGCGCGTTGTTGTCCATACCTCAGCAATGGCGGTGACTGGCGCGAAACCAAGGCCACCGCAACGGGAGAGTGGGTGCGGCCGGCGGGACAATCCCGCCGGCCGGCCATGATCAGGCGTGGCCGGAGCCTTCCTTCGGCGGGTACTTCAGGCTCAGTACCACGGTGGCGGCGATGATCACCGCGACCACGCCCAGCGACACCGGGGTCGGGATCTTGAACAGGTCGATGATCATCATCTTGATGCCGATGAAGCCCAGCACCAGCGCCAGGCCATACGGCAGCAGGTGGAAGCGGTCGGCCATGCCGGCCAGCAGGAAGAACATCGCGCGCAGGCCCAGCACCGCGAACACGTTGGAGGTGAGCACGATGAACGGGTCGGTGGTGATCGCGAAGATCGCCGGAATGCTGTCCACGGCGAAGATCACGTCGGTGACCGCGATCAGGATCAGCACCGCGAACAGCGGGGTGAACCAGCGCACGCCGTCGCGCTTCACGCTCAGTGCGTTGCCGGCATAGTCCGGCAGCAGGCGCAGGTGCTTGCGCATCCAGCGCAGGGCGGGATTGGTCTCCAGGTCCGGCTCCTGGCCGGCGGCGAACCACATCTTCCAGCCGGTGAACAGCAGGAAGGCACCGAACACGTAAAGCAGCCAATGGAACTGGCTGATCAGCACGCTGCCAGCGAAGATCATGATCGTACGCAGCACGATCGCGCCCAGGATGCCGATGATCAGCACCTTCTGGCGCTGCTCCTCCGGCACCGCGAAGTAGCTCATGATCATCAGGAACACAAAGATGTTGTCGACCGCCAGCGCCTTCTCGACCAGGTAGCCGGTCAGGAACTCGAGGCCGACCTTGTTGGCCACCACCTGGCCGGCGGTCTCATTCAGGTAGTACCAGAGGCCCGCATTGAACAGCAGGGCCAGCGCGACCCAGCCGATGGACCACCACAGGGCCTCCTTGAAGGTGACCTTGTGCGGTCCACCATGGCGCATCAACACGAGGTCGACCAGCAGGGCGATGACCACCACCGCTGCGAAGCCGCCCCACAACCACACGTTACCGATCGTCTGCATTGGGAATGTCCGTTGGAAAGATGAATGCCAGGCCGGACGGCGAGGATCTGCAACGGAGGATCGGGAGGGGGATCCAGGGACAGAGCTTCGCCAGTACGGCGAAGGTCTCGCTCGCAGTTCCAGTCGGCTGGAACTGCCGTTGCACCGGAGCCTGCGGGCTCGAAATGACGGCGACAACGTCTGGGAGCTACTCCCCTTCTGGCGCCGATTCTGCCGTCTGGCCCCGCCGCCGTCAAATGGGGGAGGCCAGGGGTCGGATCCCCAAAGCGGCTCCGACCCCATCGTCGCCACACTGGGGTCAGAGCCCCTGCGGGGCTCCGACCCCGGCACCCGGTTTACAATGGGTGGATGAATACCCCCCTTCCGATTGTCCGCCTCAAGAATGCGTGGCGTTCCAGCCACCCGTGGATCTTCCAGAAACTGGTCGAGAAACCGACCGTCCGGCCCAAGCCCGGTTCCATCGTCGACGTGGTCGGCATCGATGGCGAGTTCATTGGCCGCGGGTTCTACAACGGGCACTCGCGCATCGCCGTGCGCATCCTCGAAACCGACCAGAACGTGCCGGTCGATGCCGGCTGGTTCTCGCGCAAGATCGCCCAGGCGGTGTCGCTGCGCCGTGAGGTGCTGAAGCTCGACGCGGTCTCCGACGCCTGGCGCGTGGTGCACAGCGAAGGCGACGGCCTGTCCGGCCTGGTGGTGGATCGCTACGGCGACCTGGTGGTGGTCGAGTTCTTCGCCGCCGGCATGTTCCGCCACCGCGAATGGATCTACGACGCCCTGCGCGAGCAGTTCCCGGGCTGCCGTTTCCACAGCTTTGCCGACGAACACGTGCAGAAGCAGGAGAGCTTCGACTTCCACGGCAACACCAGCACCGAAGCGTCGGTGATCACCGAGTACGGCATCAAGTTCCGCGCCGACCCGGCCGGCGCGCACAAGACCGGTTTCTTCGCCGACCAGCGCGAGAACCGCGAGTGGCTGAGCCAGCAGGTGGAAGGCAAGAGCGTGCTGGACCTGTGCTGCAACACCGGCGGTTTCGCCGTGTATGCCGCTGCGCGTGGCGCTTCGGAAGTGGTCGGCATCGACATCGATGAGGACGTCATCCAGATCGCCAAGGGCAATTCGCGCCTGAACAACGTGCGCCCGAAGTTCATCCAGTCCGACATCTTCCCGTGGCTGCGCGACGCCGCCAACCGCGGCGAGCAGTACGACGTGGTGATCCTGGATCCGGCGAAGATGACCCGCGACCGCGACCAGGTGATCACCGCGCTGAAGAAGTACCTGGACATGAACAAGCTGGCGCTGGGCGTGGTCAAGCCCGGTGGCCTGTTCGCCACGTTCTCCTGCACCGGCCTGGTTGCCGAGGACCAGTTCCTCGACATGCTGCGCCGCGCGGCCTATTTCTCCGGCCGCACGATCCAGATCCTGAAGGTGGCCGGCGCCGGTCCGGACCATCCGTTCATGGCCCACGTGCAGGAATCGCGTTACCTGAAGGCCGTGTTCTGCCGCGTGGTCGACTGATTTCCAGATGTAGAGTCGAGCGATGCTCGACTCGCGGTGCCTGATCAGTCGAGCACGCCTCGACTCTACAAATCTGCTGGCCGCAGCGCTATGGTCGGGCTCTTCCCATTGCCGGTGAGAGCCCATGCCATCGTTGCGCCACCTGTCCGTCGTGCTTGCCCTGGCGCTGTGTGCGCCGCTGTCGGCTCATGCCATCGAGTTCAGCGCACAGGAACTGGCCCGCGCCAAGGCCCTGCAGCAGCGCCTGGTCACGCTCGACAGCCACCTGGATACGCCGGCCAATTTCGGCCGGACCGGCTTCGACATCGAGCAGCGCCACGACCGCAACGCACTCTCGCAAGTGGACTACCCGCGCATGGTCGAGGGCGCGCTGGACGGCGGCTTCTGGGCGATCTACACCGATCAGGGCGACCGCAGCCCAGCCGCGCACCTCGCCGAGCGTGACCATGGCCTGCAGCGGCTGCTGGAGATCCGCGAAATGCTGGCCGCCAATCCCGAGCGTTTCGCGCTGGCATTGACCGCCGATGACGCGGCACGCATCAAGGCCGCCGGCAAGCGCGTGGTCTACATCAGCATGGAAAACGCCAGCCCGCTGGTGGAAGACCCCAGCCTGCTCTCGTTCTACCACCGTGCCGGCCTGCGCCTGCTCAGTACCGTGCACTTCGCCAACAACGAGTTCGCCGATTCGGCCACCGACCCCAAGGGAGCGGAATGGAAGGGCCTGAGCCCGGCCGGCAAGGGCCTGGTGCAGCAGGCGGTGAAGCTGGGCATCGTGATCGACCAGTCGCATGCGTCCGACGCGGTGTTCGATGACCTGCTGGCAATGATGCCGGTGCCCTTCGTGCTGTCGCACAGCTCAGCCAAGGCGGTCTACGACCACCCGCGCAATCTTGATGACGCGCGCCTGCGCAAGCTGGCCAAGGCCGGCGGCGTGATCCAGGTGAACGCCTATGGTGGCTACCTGATCGACACCGCAAAGACGCCCGAGCGCAAGCAGGCCGAGGAAGCGCTGAGCAAGCAGCTGGGTGGCTGGGAAGGCATGGGCATCGAACAGGGCGTTGCCCTGCTGAAGGCCGAGCAGGCGCTGGACCACGAGCACCCGGTGCGCCATGCCAGCCTCGACGACTTCTTCGCCCACTTCGAGCACATCCTCAAGGTGGTCGGCCCCGAGCACGTGGGCATCGGCCTGGACTGGGATGGCGGCGGCGGCCTGAGCGACCTGCCCGATGTCAGCCAGCTGCCGAAGATCACCGCGTGGCTGCTGCGCAAGGGTTACACCGAGCAGCAGATTGCCGGCATCTGGGGCGGCAACCTGCTGCGGGTGATGCGCCAGGCGCAGGACTACGCGGCAAAGCAGGGCGGTTGACCGCCCTGCGGTAGTGCCGGCCAGCGGCCGGCATTGCCTGTATCAACAGGATGCGAGGTGCCGGCCAGCGGCCGGCACTACCGGCGATCCGGTTATTTCGCGATCAGCGCGTGGCGACGGCTGTACAGGAAGTACAGCACCAGGCCGGCCACGTTCCACAGCAGGAAATACAGCTGGGTGGTGTGCGGCAGGCTGAGGAACAGGTAGATGCAGCCCAGCGCGGCCAGCGGGCCGACCACGAAGGCCAGCGGCGTGCGGAACGTGCGCTCGCGGTTCGGCTCGCGCAGGCGCAGCACCACCAGGCAGATGCCGACGGCGGTGAACGCGGCCAGGGTACCGGCGTTGGCCAGCGCGGCAATCTCGTCCAGGCGCGCCACACCGGCCAGCGCCGACACCACCACTGCGGTGAACAGCGTGGTCGCCACCGGCGTGCCGGTGCGCGCGTTGACCTTGGACAGGCCACGCGGCAGCAGGCCATCACGGCTCATCACGAAGAAGATGCGGCTCTGGCCGTACAGGAAGGCCAGCAGCACGGTCGGCAGGGCGATGATCGCGATCACGCCGATCACCATCGCCGCGGTCGGATGGCCCAGCTGGCGCATGATCAGCGCCAGCGGCTCGGCGCTGTGGCCGAACACGGCGTAGCTCATCGCACCCACGGCGGCCAGCGCCACCAGCACGTAGACGATGGTGCAGCCGATCATCGAACCGATGATGCCGATCGACAGGTCGCGGCCCGGGTTCTTGGTTTCCTCGGCGGCGGTGGAGATCGCATCGAAGCCGTAGAAGGCGAAGAAGATGATCGCCGCGGCCGCCATCACGCCGTGCTCAACGCCGTCAGGGCCCATCGACTTGGCGAAGCCATACGGCATGAACGGCTGCAGGTTGGCGCTGTCGAAGGCGGGCAGGGCCACGGCCACGAAGATGGCCAGCGCGATCAGCTTGAACACCACCAGGACGGCGTTGAGGGTGGCGCTTTCCTTGGTGCCGGCCATCAGCATGCCGGCCACCAGCCAGGTGATGATGATCGCCGGCAGGTTGATCATGCCGCCTTCCACGTGCGGGCCGGCCGCCAGCCAGGCCGGCAGGTGCACGTTCCAGCCGAACTGGGTGTGGACCCATTCGAGGAAGCCGACGAAGTAGCCGGACCAGCCCACCGCCACCGTACTCACCACCAGCGAGTACTCCAGGATCAGACTCCAGCCCACCACCCAGGCAAACACCTCGCCCAGCGCACTGTAGCTGTAGGTGTAGGCACTGCCGGCGGCCGGCATCATCGTCGACAGCTCGGCGTAGGACAGCGCCGCGCAGGCGCAGACCGCACCGGCGATGGCGAAGGAGATCAGCACGGCCGGGCCGGCCAGGTTGGCACCGACGCCGATCAGCGTGTAGATGCCGGTACCGACGATGGCGCCAATACCCAACGCGATCAGGTGCGGCCAGCTGAGCGTCGGGATCAGACGCCTGCCGGCTTCGTGGACGGTGACGGAATCTAGGGACTTGCGCCGGAACAGGGACATGCAGGCCTCGGAAGGGGTGACTAAGAACGACAAGTTCCCGAGTGTGACCGAACGCAGCGCAGCATTACCACTGACGGGGGTCATGCATGGCGGGGCGCGCGCTGCACCCCGGCCACGCTGCCGGAATCGGCACAAATGCTGGCAGGGTTCGAAATGATTCGATCCCTCAAGGCGAGCCCGGAGGCGATTGAAGTACGAGAGCAGGGGCCAGATCGATGCTGACCCGCTGCGGATCGATCACCGGCGCCGCACCTTGGGTTCTCAACTGGGCCACCAGCACTTCGAAGCCATGCGCGCGGCCGAACGCGTGCTCGTCCAGGGTCAACGGCAGCAGCTGCAGGAAGTCGAATCGTCCCGATGGCAGTTGCTGGGGTCCCGGAAAGTGCAATGACGGCACGAAGACGGCCGCCTGCAGCATGCTCCCTGCGTGATCCACCGGCCCCCCCAGCTTCAGCCGGTCCCATGGCGCCAACGGATTGCCGGGCATGCGTGAGTGGCACAGCAGCAGGTGGTACGCGGTGAACCAGCGCAAGGTGGTCAGCGCCCACGTCGCTTCATCCTGCGTCTCAAGCATCAGTTCGATGCCCCACCCCGAATCTCCATCTTCGTGCCGCCCTTCCCAGGGGTTGGACAGGCCGGTGCTGACATAGATCCAGTGCCGTCGATCACCGTGCGGAGGGCACGCATTGACGCCGACATGCAGCCAGCGCGGGTCGATCTGCTCCTGCTTGAAGACGTTGCGCAGCAGATCCATGTCGAGGGGGTAGATCCCCGGTCCGGTATCGCCGAACAACCGCCGGTACAGCGTCTCCTCCCGATACTCCCAGCTGCGCTCCAGCAGGGTGTCGTCGTCGATGGTGCTCACTCAGCCACCCTGCCGGGCCAGCGGCAGCCGTCTTCCTGCCAGGCTTCGGGGTCGTCGTGGAAGGTGGTGCTGCGGCCATCGCGGGCGCGTTCGTAACGCAGATCCAGCACCAGGGCACCCTGCGTGCTCAGCAGGTAGCGGCCGTTGAGGCGTCCGTCGATGCGTTCTTCCCAGACGCTGTCGAACTGGTACGGGCGATCTTCGGCCAGCACCGTGGTCTCCATCGAGATCCGGTGCAGGGGCAGGCGCTCGCGCTGCCCGGCGTAGCGCACATCGGCCCGGCCGTCTTTCAGCCAGCGCCATTCCAGGTGGATGCTGTCATTGCGACCGCCGCTCAGGCAGCGATGGTCCTGCACGGTGGTGCCAGAGGCGGTGCCGGCGAGCAGTAGTGCGACCGCGGTTGCCAGCCAGGCCTTCATCCGTTCAACCCCAACCGGATGCCGAACCCGACAAGGAACAGGCCGGCCACGCGGCGCAGCGCATCGCTGATGCGCGGATGCTGGATCAGGCGGCGACGGGCCAGGTTGCCCACGCCGATCAGCATCGAGCAGTAGGCGATGCTGACCACCAGGATGATGCCGGCCAGGGCCGCGAAGGTGGCGATGCCCTGGTGCGCCTTCGGATCGATGAACAGCGGCAGGAAGGCCATGTAGAACAGGATCGCCTTCGGGTTGAGCAGGCTGACCAGGATCGCCTGCTGGAAGTAGCGGCCCGGCTGCATGCGGATCGGACCAGCATCACCGCCCTCGTGCTTCGGCGTGCGCAGCAGGCTGATGCCCACCCATACCAGGTAGGCCGCACCCAGGTACTGCACAGCGTGGAAGACCAAGGGGTTGGCCTTCAGCAGTGCGGCGACACCGGCCAGCGCCAGCCACATCAGGATCTGGTCACCCACCAGCAGGCCGGCCAGTGCGGTGTAGCCGCCGCGCACGCCGCCCCGACCGGTGGCGGTCAGCAGGGTGAAGGTGCCGGGGCCGGGCAGGGCGAGAAACACCAGCACAGCGACCAGAAACGTCCACAGGTCCTGGATGCCCATCCACGGCATGGCGGTGTTCTCTCTTACGGGGGGCCGCCATTGTCGGCCAGCACCGGGGTGGGCGACAGGGGGCGGGGAAGTCCATCGGGCATGCCAGACAGCAGCGGTTGCAGGTGCTGGCGCAGCTGCGCGTGCAGTTGCCGTACCGCGGGCGAGAACTGCTTGCGGTGCGGGCATACCAGCTGCAACGGAATGCTGCTGCCAACACCGTCGAGCAGCAGCTGCAGGCGCCCGGCCAGCACGTCCTCGCGCAGGTCCAGCCAGGACTTGTAGGTGATGCCTTCGCCGGTCACCGCCCAGCGCCGCACCACGTCGGCGTCGTCGCAGACCAGCGGGCCGCGCACCGGGATCACCGTGCGGCGCCCGTCGACCTCGAACGACCAGCGATCGTAGGCGCGGCCACTGAGCTGGTAGACCAGGCAATCGTGCTCACGCAGTTCGTCCAGGCGCACCGGCGTGCCCCGTCGCTGCAGGTAATCGGGCGAAGCCGCGAGCACACGACGGTTGCCTTCGAGCAGGGGCAGGGCCACGTAGCTGGCGTCGTCGAAGTGGCCGATGCGGATCGCCACGTCGACCGGATCGCGGAACACGTCGGCCACTTCATCGGACAGCCGCAGGTGCAGGCGCAGCCGTGGATGCGCGGCTCGGAACGCGGTCAGCCACGGCAGCAGCAGGTTGCGACCGAAATCCGACGGTGCCGACAGCTGCAGCGTGCCGTGCAGTTCGGCGTCCTCGCCCTGTACGCGGGCCCGCCCTTCGCGCAGGGTAGCCAGTACCTCCTGCGCATACGGCAGGTACAGCGCGCCCTCGCCGGTCAGACGCAGGCTGCGGGTGGTGCGCACGAACAGGCGCAGGTCCAGTTCGCGTTCCAGCCGCGCCACGGCAGCAGCGACCTGGCCGGGTAACAGATCGGCCTCGCGGGCCGCCTGCGAGAAGCTGCCCAGTGCGGCCGTGCGGACGAACAACTGCAGGTCGTCGAAGCGGATCATCTTCATTGCCGGAGTGAAAGTGCTGCCCGATTCTGCGCCTTTCTGAGCGACCGTGCGCGGCGCAACCTGTGCACTCCTTCCCCACCGGACCGCTGCCATGCGCGCCATTGCCTACACCCACGCCGGCCTGCCGATCGATGATGCCCAGGCCCTGATCGACATCGAACTGGAGCTGCCGCAGCCCGGCCCGCGTGACCTGCGCGTGGCGGTACGCGCGGTGGCGGTGAACCCGGTCGACACCAAGGTCCGTCGCGGCGTGGCCACCGATGGCCCGCGCGTGCTGGGCTGGGATGCGGTCGGCATCGTCGACGCGGTGGGCAGCGAAGTCACCCTGTTCCAGCCTGGCGACGCGGTCTACTACGCCGGCGTGATCGACCGCCCGGGCAGCAATGCCGAGTACCAGCTGGTGGACGAGCGCAGCGTCGGCCGCAAGCCGGCCAGCCTCGATGATGCCGCCGCCGCCGCGCTGCCACTGACTGCAATCACCGCCTGGGAGCTGCTGTTCGACCGCCTGCGCATCCCCGAGGGCGGTGGCGAAGGCCAGACCCTGCTGGTGATCGGTGCTGCTGGCGGTGTCGGTTCGATCCTGGTGCAGCTGGCGCGGAAGCTGACCAGGCTGACCGTGATCGGCACCGCCTCGCGTCCGGATACCCAGGACTGGGCGTACGCAATGGGCGCACACCACGTGATCGACCACAGCCTGCCGCTGGCCGAGGGACTGGCACGGCTGGGCATCAGCGAGGTGCAGCACGTGGCCAGCCTGACCCACTCCGAGCAGCACTACGCGCAGATCGTGGAGCTGCTGGCGCCGCAGGGCCAGTTCGGCCTGATCGACGATCCGGGCCAGGTGGACGTGATGGCGCTCAAGCGAAAGGCACTGTCACTGCACTGGGAGTCGATGTTCACCCGCCCGCTGTACAAGACCGCGGACATGCAGCGCCAGCACGACCTGCTGAACCGGGTGGCCGAGCTGATCGATGCCGGCGTGCTGCAGACCACCCTGGGCGAGCATTTCGGGCGCATCGACGCGGCCAACCTGCGGCGCGCGCATGCGCTGCTGGAGAGTCACCGCGCCAAGGGCAAGATCGTGCTGGAAGGCTGGTAACGCTGGTTGTTCCCGCGTCCTCGGGGTCAGATCCCTTTCCCGTTGGGAAAGGGATCTGACCCCTGCCTCAGGCCACGCCGTTGTCGACGTGTTCGGCGAAACCGGGCTGCTGGCGCAGGCGTTCGAACCACGCCGCGAGGTGTGGCAGTGCGGGCTTGTGGCCGGGTGTGCTGCGCCAGCGCTGGGTCGACAGCCCCAGCACGATATCGGCGAGGGTAAAGGTGTCGCCCGCCACGTAGGCATCGGTGGCGGCCAGCTGGGCTTCAAGCACACCCATCAGCCGGTTCCACTGCGCCAGGCTGGCCTCGGCACGGGCATCGTCCGGGTAGTCCGGATGCTGGCGCACGCGCGCCATGAACACATGGCGCCAGGCGCTGTTGAGGTCGCTGGCCTGCCAGTCCATCCACTGCTCCACCCGGGCCCGGGCCTGCGCTGCTGCGGGCAGCAGGTCGTCACGGCCGGCGCGGGCGGCCAGGTAGCGGCAGATGCTGTTGGACTCCCACAGCACGAAGTCGCCATCGCGCAGCACCGGTACCTGCCGGTTCGGATTCAGTGCGGCCAGCAGGTCCGCGGGTGGCGCAGGCTCGTGGCGCAGGGGCAGATCCAGCCCCGCGCACAGCCACAGCACCTTGCGCACGTTGATGGAGGTGGGCTTTCCGTACAGAGCGAGCATGGTTCTGGCGCAGCAGCTGAGACTCCGCCAGCCTACACTTGCCCCATGCAAACCGAATATCTGCTCATTGGCGGCCTTCTATTGGCCGTGCTCATCCTGCAGCTTGTCGCCCTGCTGCGCCGCCCGCCGCACGACCGCCTCGAACAGGCGGTGCGTGAGGAGGCGCGCGCCGGGCGCAGCGAGCTGCGCGAACAGCTCGATGGCTTTGCCCGCGCGCTGACCGATCTGTCCACCCGCACCGACCAGCGCCTGGACCTGCTGCGCGAGGCGCTGGGCGAGGACGCCCGCAAGGCGCGTGCCGAGGCGGCGGAGAGCCAGCAGCGTGGCGCCGCACTCATGGGGCAGCGCCTGCAGGAACTGCGCGGCCAGCTGGAAACCTTCGGGCAGCAGCAGGAAGCGCGCATCCACGCCTTCGGCCAGCAGCTGCAGGAACTCACCGGGCGGACCGATACCCAGCTGGGCGCGCTGCGCCAGACCCTGGTGGACGATGCGCGCAAGGGTCGTGAGGAAGGTGCGCAGTCGCAGCAGCGCCTGACCGAAAGCCTTGGCCTGCGCCTGCAGGAACTGACCCAGCGCAACGAACAGCGCATCGCCGAGATGCGCGCCACGCTGGAAGAGCAGCTGCGCGCGCTGCAGAACGACAATGCGCAGAAGCTGGAGCAGATGCGCCACACCGTGGACGAAAAGCTGCAGTCGACGCTGGAAACACGCCTGGGCAACTCCTTCAAGCTGGTTTCCGAGCGCCTGGAACAGGTGCAGCGCGGTCTTGGCGAGATGCAGCAGCTGGCCACCGGCGTTGGCGATCTCAAGCGTGTGCTGACCAACGTCAAGAACCGTGGCAGCTGGGGCGAAGTACAGCTGGAGAACATCCTCGAACAGACGCTCACCCAGGAACAGTACGCGCGGGCAGTGAAGGTACGCCCGGACAGTGGCGAGATGGTCGATATCGCGGTGCGCCTGCCGGGCCGCAGCAGTGACGACACGCCGGTGTGGCTGCCGATCGACTCCAAGTTCCCGCGCGAGGACTACGAGCGCCTGCTCGACGCGCAGGAACAGGGTGACGCCGAGGGCGTGCGCCTGCAGGGCATCCAGCTTGAACGCGCGGTGCGCGTGCAGGCCAAGTCGATCTGCGACAAGTACATCGCGCCGCCGCACACCACCGACTTCGCGGTGATGTTCCTGCCCACCGAAGGCCTGTATGCCGAAGTGATCCGGCGCCCGGGCCTGGTCGACCTGTTGCAGCGCGAGCACCGCGTGGTGGTGGCTGGACCGACCACGGTCACCGCGCTGCTCAACAGCCTGCAGATGGGCTTCCGCACGCTGGCCATCGAGCAGCGTTCCAGCGAGGTGTGGAGCCTGCTGGGTGCGGTGAAGAGCGAGTTCGGCAAGTTCGCCGGCATTCTCGAGAAGGCCGAGAAGCAGATCACCACGGTCGGCCGCAGCATCGGCGAAGCCAGCCGCAAGACGCGCACCATCGAACGGCGCCTGCGCGGCGTGGAGTCGCTGGCGTCAGAGCAGGCGCAATCCCTGCTGGGCGGCTTGGCCGATGCTGATGCCACGGCCGAGGACGAAGGCAACGAAGGCGACGACGGCGACGAAGCCTGAGCTACGTCGACACGCCGCCTGCATGGTCGATGCGTATGCTGGCGGCCTGTCCTACTGGATCAGGTAACGCCATGCGCCTGCGCCTCTGCACCAGTCTCATCCTGACCGCGCTGCTTGTCGCCTGCAGCAGCGCACCGCCGGCTGCCAATCCGGCGGCGGCACCCGCCGCAGCCACCAGTCCCGAAGCGGCCGAGGCCTACCGCGAAGCGCGCGATGTGGACTGCCAGGCCGCTGGCGGCACCCTGCAGCGGCTGGGCCGGCTGCAGCGCGAACAGTGCGTGATTCCCTACGCCGATGCCGGCAAGGCCTGCAGCCGCAAGAGCGACTGCACGGGCCAGTGCCTTGCCGGCGGCGAAGTGGCGGTTGGCAGCCCCGCCACCGGCACCTGCCAGCGCGATGCCCGCCAGAACTTCGGCTGCCGCCAGCGCATTGATGAGGGCAAGGCACAGGGCATGATCTGCGTGGACTGATCGTAGTGCCGGCCGCTGGCCGGCAGCCTCATGAACCCTTGCGAACGATCGCACGATTGCCGGCCAGCGGCCGGCACGACCGACATCGCGCGGCGCTATGCTGGTGGGCCATTCCCCGCTGTTGCCGGAGCCCCCGCGTGAGCACTTCGATCCAGGACATTTCCCTCACCACCATCGACGGCCAGCCGTCCTCGCTTGCCGACTACCAGGGCAAGGTACTGCTGCTGGTCAACGTCGCCTCCAAGTGCGGCTTGACCCCGCAGTACGAAGGCCTGCAGGCGCTGTATGCGGAAAAGCACGCACAGGGCCTGGAAGTGCTGGGCTTCCCGGCCAACAACTTCCTCGGCCAGGAGCCGGGCAGCGAAGCGGAGATCCAGCAGTTCTGCCAGCTCACCTACGATGTCAGTTTCCCGATGTTCTCCAAGATCAGCGTGGCCGGTGACGACACCCACCCGCTGTACCAGCAGCTGACCGCTGCGCAGCCGCAGTCGATCGGCGAAGGCCCGCTGCGCGAGCGCCTGGCCAGCAAGGAGATTCCGATCCACGCCGCGCCGGCGGTGCTGTGGAACTTCGAGAAGTTCCTGGTCGGCCGCGACGGCAAGGTCATCGCCCGCTTCGCCCCGGACGTGGCGGCTGACGACGCGCGCCTGCGCGAAGCCATCGAAGCCGCGCTGGCTGCCTGATCGGCCGGGGTCGGATCCCTTTCCACGGGAAAGGGCTCCGACCCCACCCACGGCGCCAAAGAAAAACCCCGCCGAGGCGGGGTTTTTCATGCGTCGCTGAAAGGACTCAGTGCGTCCACTGCGGCATCGGCATCGCATCGACCGGGATCGGCGAATTGGCGTCGTCGTGGCCACGCTCGCGCTTGCTGCGCAGATCGTTCTCGATCTGGTAGTTGCGACGCTGCATCCATGCATCGCGCACCAGCGAGTACTCGTCCACGGCAGTGTCACGCAGGTCGTCGATCGCCAGCAGCTGCGCGCGGGTATCGACCAGCTGCAGGCCCTGCAGGCCGATGCGGACCTTGTCCTCTTCGATACGGCGGATCGGCGACAGCGGAATGTCGCCGGCCAGGCCGAACACGTCGCGCACGGTACGCGGGCCGAAGAACGGCAGTTCCACGTAGCGCGAACGACGCCAGCCCCAAGCACCCAGGGTCTGGCCGAAGTCCTCATTGCGGCGCGGCACCATCGCCTTGCTGGCCGGATCGAACAGGCCACCGATGCCCAGCGTGCTGTTCATCAGGAAGCGGCCGAGGCTGTCCCATGCATCGGCACCGCGGCCCTGCAGCAGCTGGTTGGTGATGGTCACCGGCGCGCGCAGGTTGCTGAAGAAGTTGCTGACGCCGGTGCGGGCGAAGCGCGGCACCACGTGGGTATAGGCGGTGGCCAGCGGACGCGCGACGCCGCGGTCGACCGCGTTGTTGAACTTGTGCACCTTGCGGTTGAACGGTTCCCACGGATCGTAGGCCGCTGCGTTGGTGGTGTTGCCGGCACCGCCATAGAGGGCATCGAAGTCGTCATCGCCACCGGGCGCGGTGGCGGCTGAGGTCTTCGCCGCGCTGCCGTCGCCGCTGTCGGTGGGAGCAGCCGGCGACGACGCGGCAGCAGCCGGCGGGTTGGCCACCGGCGCGACCGGAGCAGCGTCAGCCGTGCCGGCATCGGTGGCCGCGACGGCGGGCGAGGTGGAAGAACTGGCCGGGACCACGGTGCTGGCTGCCGGTGCATCGCTGCGCGCGGGCTTGCCGGCACAGGCGGTGAGGGCGGTGGCCAGGACGATCAGGGGGAGAGTGCGCACGACGTTCATGTCAGCTCGCAGCAGAAGTAGCGTTGAAATCCAGGTTGGGCGACAGCCGGTAGGCCGCGCTCAGTTCGTTGTAGCCAACCGGCGCGCCGCTGATCACCAGCGGATGGCCGGCCTTGCGCGCACGTGCCGCCAGCTCGGCCAGCAGGGCAAGGCCGGCGCTGTCCACGCGTTCGACCTCAGCCAGATCCAGCCGTGCCAGCTTTGCCGGCAGGGCCTGCAGCTGCGGCCATAGCGCGATCACCGCAGCGCGGTCGAGCACCCCGCGCAGGCGCAGGGTGTCGCCTTCCAGCAGTGCCAGTGCGTTACTTGCCATTGCCCGCGGGCCCGGCCTGCATGCTGCCGCTGTGCAGCTCGCTGGCCACCTGCTTGATGCCCTTCTGGCGCAGCGGGGTGTCGAACTGGTTGCGGAACGTCTGCACGTAGGAGATGCCTTCGATGTTGACGTCGAAGATCTTCCACTGGCCGTTCACGTTGCGCATCCAGTACTCGACCGGGGTCGGCTCGCTGCCGGCACGCACCAGCTCGGTGCTCACGCGCACGCCGCGGTTGCCCGGCAGCGGGCTTTCACCCTTCAGGCGGAAGCTCGGCTTGCCCTGGATGTTGAGCAGGGTCGAACCGTAGCGCTGCATGAGGCTGTCGGCCATGGCATCGGCGAACAGCTTGATGTCGGCATCCGAGGCACCACGGGCGTGCGGGCCCAGCACCAGGCGCGCGGCATAGTCGCGGTCGAAGGTGCGGTTCAGTTCGCTGTCGATGTAGTTGCGCAGGCTGGCCGGGTTGCTGCCGAATTCGCTCCTGCGCTGCTGCAGGGTGGTGAGGATGCGCGTGCTGGCATCGATCACCACCTTGCCGGCCTGGCCCTGCGCCGCGGCAGCGGCGGGGGCGGCGGCCTGGGCCTGGGCGAGGAACGGAGTAGCCGCCAGCAGCGCCGAGGCGAGCAGGGCCGGGATCAGTTTCATCTTCATGGTTGCGGTTCCGTTGCAGGCGCCTGCGCGCCATCGTTGGGCTTCTGAGCAGCGCCGCCACCGGCGCCGCCACTGAACATGTACTTTCCGACCAGCTGGATCAGGTCAACCGCCGGCTGGGTGAAGACAATTTCGTCGCCGGCCTTCAGCACGTCCGGATCACCGCCCGGCTGCAGTCCGATATAGCTCTCGCCGAGCAAACCACTGGTGAAGATGCCGGCCGAGGTGTCCGCCGGCAGGTCCTTGACCTTGCTGTCCATGCGCAGGGTCACGATCGATTCGAACTTCACCGGGTCCAGGTCGATGGAGGCGACCTGGCCGACGGTGACGCCGCCGATCTTCACCGGCGCCTGCTTGCGCAGCTGGCCGACCTGGGAGAAGCGCGCCTTCAGCTCGTAGCCCTGGCTGCCCCAGCTCCAGCGCTGGTTGGTCGAGGCCACCGCCAGCACCATCAGCGAGGCCAGGGCCAGCAGCAGGAAAGCGCCGACGGAGAATTCGAGTCTGGGACCGCGGATGGCCATGTGGATTACCTGATCGAGTCGTGGTGGCCGCGCGCGCCTGCGCACCGCCGGTGGAGGGGTTAGGTGAACAACATTGCCGACAGAACGAAGTTGAACATCAGCACCAGCAGCGAAGCGTTGACCACTGCACGGGTGGTCGCCACCGACGTGCCTTCAATGGTCGGCTCGGCATGGAAACCAACATAGGCGGCGACCAGCGCGGCGGTGCCGCCGAAGATCGCCGACTTCAGCATCGCCACGCCGAAGTCATCCCAGAAATCGACGCTGTTGCGCAGCGCCGACCAGAACACGCCATTGTCCAGGCCCAGCACGTGCACGGCCTCGAAGTAGCTGGCACTGATCGCCAGCGAGCAGAAGATGCCGGTCAGCAGCGGCACGGTCAGCACCGCCGCCCAGAAGCGTGGCGCCACGGCCTTGGCCACCGGGTCGATCGCCATCAGCTCCAGCGCCTTGATCTGGTCGGTGGCGCGCATCAGGCCCAGCTCGGCGGCGATCGAACTGCCGGCGCGGCCGATGAACAGCAGCGCAGTCAGCACCGGCGCCAGTTCGCGGTACAGCGACAGGCCAAGCAGGGTCGACAACGCGTCGGCCGCGCCGAAGGTGGTCAGCGTGCGGTAGCCCTGCAGGGTCAGCACCAGGCCGACGAAGGCGCCACCGACGGCGATGATCGGCAGCGAGCGCGCGCCGATCTTGTAGATCTCGCGGGTCAGCTCGGCCAGGAAATCACGGGTCGGCAGGGAACCGCGCAGCACGGTCAGCGAGAACAGCCCGGCGCGGCCCAGCGAGCGGGTGGCTTGGACGAACGGCATCAGGCAACCCTCGCGCGTGGCGCGGCATCGAACGGAATCGGGCCATCCGGCTGGCCATGCAAGAACTGCCGCAGCAGCGGATCCTGGCTGGACTGCAGTGCCTCGGGCGTCCCCTGGAACACGACGCCGCCATTGGCGATGGCGATCACCTGGTCGCAGATCGGCAGGGTCTCGTGCACGTGGTGGCTGACGATGATGCTGGTCAGGCCCAGGCTGTGGTTGAGGCGCTGGATCAGGCTCATGATCACCCCGGAGGCGATCGGGTCCAGCCCGGTCAGCGGCTCGTCGTAGATCATCAGCGGCGGGTCCAGCGCCAGCGCACGGGCCAGCGCCACACGGCGCGCCATGCCGCCGGACAGCTCGCGCGGCCAGGCGTCGGCGGCGGCCAGCAGGCCCACCGCATGCAGCTTCATCTCCACCAGCCGGCGCAGCACGGCGGCCGGCAGGCGGGTATGCGTACGCAGCGGCAGGGCGACGTTCTCGGCCACGGTGAGGTCGGTCAGCAGACCATTGCCCTGCAGCAGCACGCCCACGCTCTTGCGCATCTCCAGCAGCGCGCTGCTGTCATGCGGGATCGGCTTGCCGAACAGGGTAACGTCGCCGGCCACCGGTCGCAGTTCGCCGGTCAGCGCCGCCAGCAGGGTCGACTTGCCGCTGCCGGAGGGGCCGAGCACGGCGGTGATGCTGCCCTGCGGCACCTGCAGCGACACGTCACGCAGGATCGTGCGTCCGCTCCGGTCGATGCGGACGTTGGACAACTGCACCAGACTGGAGGTGGAAGCCGACATGGGCACCATTAACGTTTTTTAGACATCGAAGGATCGGGCCAGCCGGCTGAACATAAGCAGACTGGACGGTGCAGTATTGTTGCACGGCAGGGCGTGGCGCAGGCCGGGACAATCCGCCGGCAGCCCGGAACAATCCGTACCGTCGATGGGCCGACCATTGAATACTGCCTGCCGTCCTGCACACTGTGCATGATGAGTGACCCAGGCAGCGATTTCCGCCTCTACCATTCCAACTCGCTGGACGTGCTGGCCGCGCTGCTGGCGCGCAACGTGCGTGCGCCGGTGCCAGGCCAGCCGTTGCTGGCGCCGGAAGTGGTGTTGATCCCGCAGGTGGCGATGCGCCGCTGGCTGCAAGCGACACTGGCCGCCGAATTCGGTGTCGCCGCCAACCTCGAATTCCTCACCCCGGGCGAGTTCGTGGCCCGCGCGCTGAAGGCCAACGTCAGCGGCGAGCAGGACGATCTGGACGCGGCCGGCCTGCACTGGAAGCTGTACCAGGCCCTGCGCGACCCGACATTGCTGGCGCAGCCACCGATGCGTGCGCTGCAGTCCTATCTTGCCGGCGGTGACGCATTGAAACCCTGGGCGCTGGCCGGCGAGCTGGCCTCGGTATTCGAGAAGTACCAGGCGTGGCGCCGTGACTGGCTGCTGCGCTGGGCAGCCGGTGCCGATCCTGCCGACCCGCAGGCGATCCTGTGGCGCACCATCACCCAGGGCCACGACTACCGCGCGCGCCGCATCCAGGAATACCTGGACCGTTTCGAAGGTGCCGGCCAACCGCTGCCGAAGGGCTTGCCACCGCGCATGTCTGCGTTCGCAACGCTCAACATCTCGCCCGACGTGCTGCGGGTGATGGCCACCCAGGCGCGGGTGGGCGAACTGCATTTCTATATGCCTACCCCGGTGCAGTCGTACTGGGGTGACCTGCAGACGCTGGCCGAGCGCCTGCGCAGCGGCGCACCGGACCCCTTCGGCGAAGCGGCCGGCGAGAACCGCCTGCTGGAAGCCTGGGGTGCGGCCGGGCGCGACTTCATGGCGGTGCTGGGCAGTTACGAGGTGGTGCATCCGGCCGGCGAAATCGCTGCCTATTCCGATCCGGAGGAGGACACCCGCCCGACCCTGGACGAAGGCGGCCTGTCCGACAGCCTGCTGCATCGCCTGCAGCGTGACCTGTTCCACCGCCGCGCGCTGCCCTCGGGCGAGCTGCGCGACGGCCTGCGCAGCGACGACCCCAGCCTGCAGGTGCATGCCTGCCATACCCGCCTGCGCGAGCTGCAGGTGCTGCACGACCAGCTGCGCAGTCTGCTGCAGGACCCGCGCTTCGACCCGCCGCTGCAGGCGCGCGAGATCGCGGTGCTGGCACCGGACATCGATCCCTATGTGCCGTACCTGGAAGCGGTGTTCGGCGGTCGCGGCGGCGAGGAGGAACACATTCCGTATGCGCTGGCCGACAGCAGTCCGCTGGCCGGCGAGCCGTTGGCCGATGTGTTCGTGCACCTGCTGGGCCTGCCGGTCTCGCGCTTTGGCTTGAACGAAGTGCTGGACCTGCTGGCCAGCGCGCCGCTGGCCGAGGCGGCCGGGCTGGAAGCGGTGGACTTCGACCGCCTGCATGGCTGGCTGCAACAGGCCGGTGCACGCTGGGGCCTCGATGCGAAACACCGCAACCAGCACCAGGCACCGGCCGACGACGCCTACACCTGGCAGTTCGCGCTGGATCGCCTGGTACTCGGCCACGCCACCGGCAGCGAGGCCGACCTGGCCGGCGTGGCGCCGTGGATCGAACTGGAAGGCGGTGCGCTGGACGCGCTGGACCGGCTGCTGCGCCTGCTGCGCGTGCTGGCGATCTACCAGCGCCGACTGGGCGAGCTGCTGACCCCGGCGCAGTGGCGGCAACGCCTGCTGTCGCTGCTGGATGCACTGCTGCCCACCGCGCCCAGTTCCCCCAACAGCCAGCGCGCGCTGGAGCGCCTGCGCAAGCTGCTCAACCAGTTCGCCGAAGATGCCGCCAAGGCCGGCTTCGAGGAAGGCGTGCCGCCGGAGGTGGTGCGCGCGCACTTCGCCGGCGCGCTGGGCGAGGCCGATACGCGCGCACCGCTGCTGACCGGTGGCATCAGTTTCGGCCGCATGGTGCCGATGCGCCTGCTGCCGTTCCGGGTGATCTGCGTGCTCGGCCTCAATGATGGCGATTTCCCGCGCCGTGACCCCGCTGCCGGTCTCAACCAACTCACTGCCGAGCTGGATACGCCGCGCCGCCGTCCGGGCGACCGCTCCACCCGCGAGGATGACCGCTTCCTGTTCCTGCAGCTGTTCGCCGCCGCGCAGGAGGTGTTCTATCTCAGCTATCTCGGCGCCGATCCGCGCGATGGCAGCGTGCGCGAGCCGTCGGTGCTGGTCAGCGAACTGATCGATGCCGCCGCCGCGTATCACCTCGATCCGCCTGCGGCGGTCCGCGACTTCACCGTGCGCCACGCCCTGCAGCCGTTCTCACCGGCGGCGTTCGGTGATGGCGATCCGCGTCGCTTCAGCTATCGCCGCCAGTGGCACCCAGCCGCCGGTCGCCTCACCGGCCAGCGCGGCGGCCTGCAGCCGTGGTTCGATGCACCGTTGCCGCCGCCGCTCGACGACGCGGTGGAGGAGGAGGTCGCGCTCGATACCCTGCGCCGCTTCCTGTGCGACCCGGCCGGGCAGTTCCTCGCACAGTCGCTGGGCCTGCGCCTGGCCGACGAGGTCGAGGAGGTGGATGACCTGGAACCGCTGGTGCTGTCCTCGCGCGGGCCGGAAAAGCGCAGCGTGCAGGCGGCGGTAGTGCGCGCCACGCTCAGCGGCGATACCGAGCCGTTGTACCCACGCCTGCGCGCGCGTGGCCTGCTGCCGTCGGGTCCATTGGGCGAGCGTCAGTTCGAGGTGGAGCAGTTGAAGACACGCCCGTATGCCAGTGCGCTGCTGGGCTGGATGCAGGGCGAACCACTGGAAAGCCGTCGCTACGAAGTGGACATCGATGGCGTGCGCCTGCATGGCCGCGTGGCCGATCGGCATCCGGAAGGGCTGGTGCGCCTGCGTGCCGGCACGCTCAATGGCAATGCAGTGATCCGCCACGGCCTGGACTGGCTGCTGGCGAACGCGGCGGGCGACGCGCTGCCGCTTGTGCAGTTCCATGATGGTGGCGACGCCGGTCCCGGCCCGCATGTACTGCCGGCACTGAGCGTTCCCGCTGCACGTGCGGCGCTGCGTGCGCTGCTGCAGCTGCGCCAGCGTGGCCTGCGCGAGCCGCTGCGCTTTGCCCCGTACACCGGTTGGGTGCTGTACAACGCGCCAGCAGAAAAGCAGCGCAGCGAAGGCTGGAAGCAGTGGCACGGCAGCGACCGCAGCTGGGGTGAATCCAGCAGCGACGCCTGGCAGCTGCTGCTGCGGGGTGCCGACCCGTTCGCTACCGAGGCCAGCTACGCTGACCTGCTGCGCAACAGCCAGGTGGTCTTCAGCGCGGTGCGCGAAGGCCGCGCTCTCGGCACCGAAGCACGCCAGGAGGGCAGCGCATGAACACCGCCATCGCCGAAGACGGCCTCGAATCCCTCAGCCGCGATCCCTATCTGGCGCTGTCGCTGGAGGGCATCCGGCTGATCGAAGCCAGCGCCGGCACCGGCAAGACCTTCACCCTGGCCACGTTGTTCACCCGCCTGGTGGTGGAGCAGGGCCTGCGCATCGGCCAGATCCTGGCGGTGACCTTCACCGATGCCGCCACCCAGGAACTGCGCAAGCGCATCCGCGAGCGGCTGGCGCTGGCCGCGCGCCTGGTCGACCTGGAAGCGGCCGACGGTGAAGCACCGGAGGTACGATTGACGCGCGACGTGCTGCAGCGCCATCTGCGGGGCGGCACCGAGAGCGCCGCCGCACTGAAACGCCGCCTGCAGGTGGCCGCAGACGAGATCGACCTGGCGTCCATCTTCACCATTCATGGTTTCTGTACCCGCGTGCTGCGCGAGCATGCGCTGGAAAGCGGCCACACCTTTGATCCGCCGGAACTGCTGGCCAGCGACCGTGAACTGCTGGAGGAGCTCGCGGCCGATCTGTGGCGCGTGCATGCCAACGACCCGGCCACGCTGGAGCCGCTGACCTGGCTGTGGTCCAGCCCCGACGCGCTGGCCGCCGATCTGCGCGCGCTGCTGGGCACACCGCCGCTGCATCCGCTGCCACGGCCGACGGCGCTGGCCGATCCACGCCCGGCATTGCAGAGCGCGGCGGAAGCCCTGTCCGCAAGCGTGCGCGAGCATGGCGAGCAGTTCTTCATCGACCTCTGCGATGCCGTCGACAACAAGTGGCTCAACGGCGTGTCGTACAAGCTGGGCTGGCTGCACGCGCTGGGCCGGCAGCTGCTGGCCTGGGCCGAGCGCGCCGACCCGCGCGAGCTGCTGGCCAGCGATCGCCTGCCGGCACTGCTGCCGGAGGTGCTGGCCGACAAGACCAACAAGAAATTCCCTGATCGCACGCCGTCGTCGCCATTGCAGGCGCCGTTGGCGCGCTATGTCGCGCTGCTGGCCGAACGCGATGCCTGGCTGCGTGGTACCGCGCTGGATTTCCTGCACACGCTTCGCGCCGAAGCCACGCAGCGCCTGCAGGCGCTGAAGCGTACGCGCCGGGTACAGACCTACGACGATCTGATTGATGGCGTAGCGCTCGCACTGGAAGGCCCGCAGCGGCTGACGCTGGTCAGGCAACTGCGTGCGCAGTACCGCATCGCGCTGGTCGATGAGTTCCAGGACACCGACGATCGCCAGTGGGGCATCTTCCACACCGTGTTCGGCGATTCGCCGGAGGTGCGCGAACTCGGCCTGGCGCCGGCGCTGTTCCTGATCGGCGACCCCAAGCAGGCGATCTACGGTTTCCGCGGTGGCGACATCCACACCTACCTGAAGGCCAAGCAGGTGGCGCAGCAGGCGCCGGTGCTGGACCAGAACTTCCGCTCGCGACCGTCTGTGTTGCGCGCGTTGCAGGCGCTGTACGACAACGGTGGCGAAGACGCCTTCCTCGAACGCGACATCCGGTTCGAGCCGGTGCGGCCCGGTGGCGTGCGCAGCGATGCGGACTACCTGCGCGACGGCCAGGCCGCCAAGGCACTCACCCTGCGCGTGCTGCGCAGTGGCGGTGACAAGGCGATGAGCGCCGATGCCTCGCGCGATGCGGCGACCCAGGCCTGCGTGGCCGCGATTCACCAGATCCTGGTCGATGCGCGCGCGGGAAATGCCGTGTTGCGTGGGCGACCGGTGCAGCCCGGTGATATCGCGGTGCTGGTGCGCTCGCATCGCGAGGCCACCCTGGTACAGCGTGCGCTGGCCGCGGTCGGCATTCCCGCGGTGGCGGCCGGCAAGCAGAGCCTGTTCGCCACTGCTGAAGCCCGCGATCTTCGTGCGCTGCTGCTGGCACTGCTGCAACCGGCCGACGAAGGCCGCCTGCGTGCAGCGCTGGCCACCGTGCTGCTTGGCCAGCGGGCCAGCGCGATCGCGGCAATGGAACGCGAAGGTGACCTGCAACGCGGGTTCCAGGCACAGCTGCTGCATTGGCGCGAGCGCTGGCAGCGCGGCGGACCGTTCGCAGTGATTGCCGATGTCTGTGCCGCACAGGGTGAACGCCTGCTGGCGCTGATCGATGGCGAGCGCCGCCTGACCAATTACCTGCAGCTGGGTGAACTGCTGCAGGAGGCTTCGGCGCAGGCGCTGGGCATGCATGGCCTGCTGGACTGGCTGCAGGGGCAGATGGCCAGTGCCGACCAGGATGACGAGCAGCAGCTCCTGCGCCTGGAGTCGGATGCGCGCCGCGTGCAGATCATCACCCTGCACAAGAGCAAGGGCCTGGAGTATCCGCTGGTGTTCCTGCCCTTCGTCGGCATCGACGGCGGCGCGCCGAACACCGCCCCGCACTGCACCGTGCACTTTGGGGGCCAGCGCCAGCTGCACTGGAAGCTGGACAAGGACGAGGCCTGGGAAGCGGCCAACGCGCAGCGTGAGCGCGAGCAGCGTGCCGAGGATGCGCGCCTGCTCTATGTGGGACTGACCCGCGCCGAGCATGCGCTGTGGATCGCCGTGGGTGATCTGGCCGGGCTCGGCAGGACGCGTCTGGCGCCACTGCTGGGTGACCTGCAGGCGCTGCGCGCGCACGCCGATGTGCATATTGATGACAGCGAGGCACCGGCCGCGCTGCCGCAGCTGGCGGCCGAAGTGGAAGGTGACCTGCCGGCGGTACGTGCACTGACCCGGCGCGTGCCGCATGACTGGTGGGTGTACAGCTTCACCCAGCTGGCGCATGCCGATGCGGGCGCTGGCAGTGATATTGAAGCGGCCGCCACCGAGCTGCCGGCACCGGCCGCCGACGAACCGGCCGGCCCGGAGCTGCCGCTGGAACCGGCGCTGCCGGAACCCGCCGCGGCCGTCGAAGACAGCGTGCCGATCGACCCGCGCTTCATGGGCAGCCGCTTCGGCAATGTGCTGCACGAGGCGATGGAGAACGTCGACTTCGCTGCCTGGGGTGACTGGAAGCCGGGCCGGGAAGCGCCCGAGGGACAGGCCGAGGTGCTACGCAAGGCGCTGCATGACGAAGGCTATGCCGACGTCGACCTGGACGATGGCGTGGCCGTGCTGGTGCCGCTGGTCGGCCACACGCTCACCGTGCCGCTGCCCGAAGGCGGCGCCCTTTACAGCCTGGGCGAAGGCGAGCGGCGCGCGGAAATCGACTTCCATTTCGCCATCGAGCCGACCACGGTGCCGGCGCTGCTGCAGGTGCTGCATGCCCACGGTGTTTCCAGTGGTCGTCGAGGCTTCGGCCAGCGCCGCCGCCTGGAAGGGCTGATGACCGGCATGATCGACCTGACCTACGTGCGCGACGGTCGCTGGTACGTGCTCGACTACAAATCCAATCGTCTGCCCGGCTACAGCCCGGACCTGCTGGCCATCGCCATGCGCCACAGCGAGTACGACCTGCAGGCGCTGATCTATACCGTGGCCCTGCATCGCTGGCTGCGCTTCCGCCTGGGCGCGGCCTACGACTACGAGTGTGACATGGGCGGCATCCGCTACCTGTTCTGCCGCGGCCTCGATGGCACCGGCAACGGTGTGCATGTGGACCGTTTCCCGCTGGCGCTGGTGGATGCACTGGATGCGTTGTTCGCCGGTGGCGAACAGGCCCAGGCCGAACTGGCCGCACGTGCCCGTGGGGCCAGCGCATGAGCCTGCTGAAGGAACTGCACCAGAAGGGCCTGCTGCGCACCCTCGACCACGCGTTGGCGACCAGCCTGATGCGGCTGCGCGGCGACACGCCGGAGAGCGTGGCGCTGGCGGCGGCGCTGGCCTCGCTGGCGGTGGCGCAGGGCCACGCCGGCTTCGATCCGGCGCAGCCGCAGCGCCTGCTGGAAGGGGTGCCCGAGTGGCCCGCCGCGCAGGACTGGCTGGCACAACTGCGCGCATCGCCTTGGGTGGCTATACCCGAGCAGGCCGACGCCATCGCCGAGGATGCGCCGCTGGTGCTGGAGAACGGCCTGCTCTACCTGCGCCGCTACCGCGAGTACGAACGGCGGTTGGCCGCCGGGCTGCAGCGCATCGGCCGGCATCCGCTGCCGGCACCGGACATGGCGGCGCTGGCACCGTTGTTCGCGCAGCTGTTCCCGCAGGCATCGGGCAGCGAGGATCACCAGGCCCGTGCCGCCGGCGTGACCCTGCGCCATCCGCTGGCGCTGGTGACTGGCGGCCCCGGCACCGGCAAGACCACCACCATCGCGCGCCTGTTGCTGCTGCTGGCGGCGCAGGCCCGGCATGCCGGCCAGCCGCTGCCCGAAGTGGCGCTGGCCGCGCCTACCGGACGCGCCGCCGAGCGCATGGCCGAGAGCCTGCGTCTGGCCGTGCAGCGCCTGCAGGAGAACGGCGTGGACCCGGCGCTATGCGCGGCATTGCCCAGTACCGGCACCACCCTGCATCGCCTGCTCGGCGTGATCCCGGATTCGCCGCGCTTCCGCCACCACGCCGACAACCCGCTGCCGGTGGACGTGGTGGTGGTCGACGAAGCCTCGATGATCGATCTGCCGATGATGGCCAAGCTGGTCGACGCGATCGCCAGCGGCACCCGCCTGATCCTGCTTGGCGACCCCGATCAGTTGCCCTCGGTCGAAGCCGGTGATGTGCTCAGCGCGATCCTGCGCGCCAGCGGTGATGGCATCGGCACCCGCGCCGATGATGCGCAGGCACTGCAGGGTCTGTTGGCACCGGCCACGTTGCAGCCGCAGGCCACGCCGCGCGCCTTCGCCGGCCGCCGCGTGCAGCTGCAACGTGGTTACCGGCAAAGCGATGCGCTGGACCTGGCACCGCTGGCGCATGCCGTGCGCGAAGGCGACAGCAGCACCGCATTGCAGCTGCTGCGCGGTGGGTCGCTGGCAGGCGTGCATTTCCACGAAGGCGAGGCCGATCCATTGCGTGGCCAGCGCGAGCACCTGCTGGGCCATTGGCGTGCGTTGGCCGACGCCGCCGATCCGGTGCTTGCCCTGCAGCAGGCCGGGCGACTGCGCGTGCTGACCGCGCTGCGCGAAGGCCCGCAGGGTGCGCGCGGGCTCAACAGCCGCATCGAACAGCTGCTGGCTGGCAACACCCCGGGCTACTTCCAGGGTCGCCTGCTGCTGGTGACCGAGAACAGCTACCGGCACCGCCTGTTCAACGGCGATATCGGCATCTGCCTGCGCGATGGCAGTGGCGCGATGGTGGCCTGGTTCCCCGGCGACACGGTCGAGCAGCCGCGCGCCTTCCACCCGGCCGCACTGCCCGCGCACGAAAGCGCCTTCGCGATGACCGTGCACAAGGCGCAGGGCTCGGAGTTCGATGAAGTGTGGCTGCAGCTGCCGCGCCAGGACAGCCGCGTGCTGTCGCGCGAACTGGTCTACACCGGCCTGACCCGCGCCCGCCAAGTGCTGCATGTGGCGGGCAGCGCAGAGGTGCTGCAGGCCGCATTGAAACGCCACGCCAGCCGATTGGGTGGCCTGGCCTGGCGGCTGGGTGCGGAAGAGGTGGCCGCAGCACCGCTGCGGGTCGGACAGCCCACGGTGCAGGGCCAGTTGTTCTGAATCGGGGTCGGATCCCGTTCCCATCGGGAACGGGCTCTGACCCCTTCACCTGATCGCCAGGCAGAAGCAGTCGAGCATGGCTCGACTTTACAACAGCGTACTTCGATCATTCCGACGTTCATCCACGCATGCCGGGATCTACCGTGTCGACCAAGGTCGACACCCACCAGAGCAGAACGCCGTGCCGGCAGATCGCAGGAAACTGTCGAAGGCGGGGTGGGTCCGGGTGCGGGGGCGTGAGCCGCATGGGCCCGAGGCATGCCTCGGGCGGGTTGGGCAGGACGCCCAACCCCGGTCTTGCCGTGTGCGCAGGACAGCGCACCCGAGCAAGCGGCGACCAAGCCCCCATGGATGGGTTGACGGCGTCCCCCTCAACCGGACCCACCCCGCCATCCCAAGGAATACCCGCTTTTGACGTTGACGTTGCCTCGGCAGGTGCAGGGCGCAGCCCTGCCGCCACACCTATTCCGCGATCAGTACCAGCCCATCCGGGAACACGATCGCCGCTTCATCAGCACTCACGTCGAAGAAGCCCACGCCGTGCTTCTCGGCCAGGTCCTGCACGCGGCCGTGCGCGCGCTCGGCCACCGAGTACGCGAAGGCGCCATAGATCACCTGCCGGCCGATGCTGTACTCGGTCACTTCGGCACGATCGTCATCGTCGTTGCTCAATGGGCCGTCCATCGGCGGGAATTCCTGCGCCATCTCCGCGAACCACGCTCGCAGCGCGGGGCTGCTGACTACCGGGTCGTCGTACTCGTGGCGTTCGTTCCACTGCGTCTGCTTTTCGAACCAGGCGATGAATGCCGTTGCCTCACGTGGGGCGGCACTGGCCTCGAACACCATCATGTCGTAACTCA
This sequence comes from Stenotrophomonas sp. YJH_SMC_91, assembly GCF_059368495.1. Lineage (NCBI taxonomy): Bacteria > Pseudomonadati > Pseudomonadota > Gammaproteobacteria > Lysobacterales > Lysobacteraceae > Stenotrophomonas > Stenotrophomonas sp. YJH_SMC_91. The sequence continues at coordinate 73,415 of NZ_JCAFRT010000016.1, forward strand.
TTGAACCATCCTGCTGCCGTGGCGAAAGGCTGCCGGGCATTGCCCGGCGCCACCGATCATTATCAGGCTGATGCAGCGTCGGCGTCCGCCCACCCCGGCGCCAGCGCCTTCGCCTCCGGGAACAGCGCGAAGCGCAGGCCGATCAGGCCCATCAGGGCTTCATCGCGGGCCTTGCAGGCGGCCACGCTACCGACCCGGGCCAGCGAAGTATCCAGCCGCTCGCGCAACGCGTCGGCCGCCACAATCGGCTTGCGCGCGGCGATCTGCCGTCGGTAGTGCACGGCGACCTCTTCCAGAATGTGCTCGACCGCCTCGCGACTGCGCTCGGGCAGTTCCAGCCGGGCGCGGCGCAGCTGCAGGATGTTCAGGCCGATGCGTGCTTCATTGAGCATGTCCACCGACGCGATGTCGCTGCCCTCCGGCGTCGCCGCCAGGCGCGGCGCGAGCAGGCCCAGCAGATCGAGCATGCGCGCAGCGAAGCGCTGGCGGTCCTGCTGGCCACGTCCTTCGGCGGCTTCGGCCAGCGTGGTCCAGCCCTGCCGCACCAGCCGGCGCGCGGTCCACTCGGCGCCCACCGAACGGAACAGGCGGGTCATCACCACCGCAAAGCCAATGCCGATGAACATCGCGATGGACGAGTTGAGGAAGGTCTGGATGTTGGCGCTGTAGGTGTTCTGCAGGCTCAGCAGCGCGGCCAGGTTCACCGTCAGCGGCAGCGCGAACAGCGCGCTCTTGGGGTGGTGCAGCATCAGCCCCAGCGGCAGGAACGCCACCGCCAGCACCAGCGCCAGCAGGCCGAAGTCGTGCACGGCCGGGAACACGCCGAACAGGTACACGCCGGCCACCACCGAGGCGACCATCGCCCACACCAGGAACGACACCATGCTCGGCGCCGGATCGTCCTGCGCGGCGAAAAATGCGGCGGTCACCGCGGCCATCATCGCGCCGTTGCCGCCGCCTTCCCACCCCAGCGCGATCCACAGCACGCAGTAGCTCATCAGCGCCACGCCGGCACTGAGCGCGGAGAACAGCGCCATGCCATAGTCGACGTGCTTGTCGGCGGCCACGCGTTCGGTGCGGATGCGGTAGTGCGCACGGTCCAGCGGCGCAGTGCCCTGGTCGATCGCGTGCTGCAGGGTGCGGCAGTCCTGCCACAGGTCCACCAGTTCCTCCAGGCGCAGCAGCAGGCTGGCCAGCTGCAGGTGCTGCAGGTCGCGGTCCACCTGCGGCTTCAACGCACTGATGCGCGCGCGCAGGCGGGCGTATTCGCTGGCGTTGGTCGGGCCATCCAGCCAGTCGTGGATGTCATCGACCAGTGCCGGCAGGCCCTCGGGCAGGTCCTGGCCGTCGCTGCGCAGCGCACTCAGGCGGTCGGCAATCGAGGACAGCACCGGCAACAGCAGCAGCATGCGCTCGCGCAGCCGCTCCATCGACACGGCCGAACCGGCATGGCGCGGGTCGTCGCGGCGCAGGAACTCGATCAGCGCCTCGAACTGCACCAGGTCGGCGGCGAGCCGGTTGCGCGGCGCGTGCGCGCGGCCGCGTTCGAGGATCTGCCGGCACCACTGCGCCGCGTCCTCCATCCAGTTGCCGATGCGGGCGCGCAGCATCGGGCGTACCGAGGCCGGGAACAGCAGCGAAGCAAACAGCACTGCCACCACGGTGCCGAGGATGATCTCCTCGCTGCGCGCCACCACGGTGTCGAAGATGGTCTCCGGCGAGGTCACTGCCGGGAAGCCGATGAAGGCGGTGGTGTAGCCGGCCAGCAGGAACGCGTAACCGCGCGGGCCGCGGTTGAGCAGGGCCATGAACAGGCACCCGGCCAGCCAGATCGACATCGCCGCGCTCAGCACCAGCGGCGTTTCCACCAGCGCCGGCAGCACCAGCAGGGTAGCCAGGCCGGCCACCAGGGTGCCAACGATGCGGTACACGCCCTTGGCGCGGGTTGGGCCCAGCAGCGGCTGGCTGACGATGTACACCGTGCCCATCGCCCAGTACGGGCGCGACAGGTTGCCGGCCATGGCGATGTACAGCGCGGCCACCGCGGCCAGGTAGGTCTTGATCGAGAACAGCCAGGCCTGGCGATCGGTCAGCGCGTTCATGGCTTACTTCGCCGAGGCCTGTGCGGTGGACGGCGCGGGCGGGGCAACCGATGCCTGCCAGCCGCCACCCAGCACCAGGAACAGATGGATCTGGTCGCGCGAGACCTGCGCTTCGGCGGCGGCCAGGGTGGCGTCGCTGGTGGCCAGGCTGCGGTCGGCATCCAGGCTGGACAGGTACGGCGTACGGCCACCCTGGTACAGCCGGCGGTTCTGCTCGGCGGCCAGCGCGGCCTGCTCCTGCGCGATGCGCAGCGACTGCAGCCGGCGCAGGTCCTGCGCATAGCGGTCCAGCGCGGTCTGGGTCTCGCGCAGCGCCTGCAGCACGGTGTGGTCGAACTCGGCCAGCGCGGCATCGGCACCCGCCTCGGCGGCGTGGATGCGTGCGTGCGTGCCGGAGGACGGCAGCGTCCACGAGATCAGCGGGCCGATCGACCACTGCTGGGTCATCGGCGTGCCGAAGTCTTCCAGCAGGCCGGCGGCACCCACCGAGGCACCCAGGCGGATGTCCGGGTACAGCTCGGCGGTGGCGACCCCAATCCGCGCCGTGGCCGAGGCCAGCTTGCGCTCGGCCTGGCGCACGTCCGGGCGGCGCTGCAGCAGCGCCCGACCATCACCGACCGGCAGCGGCTGCGCCAGGCCGGGGGCGTGCGCACAGTCGATCACGCCGGCTGGCAGTTGGCCCGGGGTTTTCCCAAGCAGCGCGGCCAGCGAATAGGCGGCCGCCGAGCGCTGCGCGCGTAGCGGCGGCAGTGCCGCCTCCAGCAGTGCCACCTGCGCATTGGCGCGGGCCAGTTCCGGCGGCGTGCCGCGGCCGGCCGCGATCAGGCGCTCGGTGACCGTGCGGCTGCGCTGCTGCAGCTGCAGCGAATGCTCGGCCACGTGCAGTTCGTGGTTGGCGTGGCAGATTTCCAGGTAGCTGTCGGCGACCTGCGCGACCACGCTGACCTGGGCCAGGTCGCGCGCCGCAGCGACCGACTGCTCGTCGGCACGCGCTGCCTCGGCGCCGCGCTTGAGCTTGCCGAACAGGTCGAACTGGTAGCTGACCGCGAACTTGCCATCGGCCAGGTTGATCACCGGCAGCTCGTGCTCCTGCAGGAACGATTCGGCCGACAGCTGCGCGCGGCTGACGCCGGCCTCGGCCTCGTACTCGAAGCCACCGGCGTCCAGCGCCTGTTCGTACACCGCCGCCGCACGACGCAGGTGTGCATCGGCGGCCTTCAGTTCCACGTTGTCACGCAGCGCCTGGGTGATCAGGCCGTCCAGCACCGGGTCGTTGTACAGCGACCACCAGCGGTCGGGCAGCGCCTGGTTGGCGGCAATCTGCGGGTTCTGCGTATCGATGAAGGCCGCATTGGCCTCCGGGCGCTTGAACGCCGAGCCTTCCGGCAGTGCATAGTCCGGGCCGACGGTTTTGCAGGCGGCCAGGCTGGCCAGCGCGACGATCAGACCGAGACGGGGCAGGGCGGCGTTCACAGGCCCGCCTGTGTCGGCGCAGTGCCGGCCTTGTCGTTGTGCGGATGGCGGCCGGTGTCCACGGTCACCGTGGCGGTGCGGCCGGCGATCAGTTCCACGCCCTTGGGTACTTCGTCGATGGCGATGCGCACCGGAATGCGCTGTGCCAGCCGCACCCAGTCGAAGGCCGGGGTCACGTTCGGCAGCAGGGTGCTGCCGTTGCTGCGGTAGCGGTCCTCGATGCCGGCGGCGATGCTTTCCACGTGGCCACGCAGCGGGGCCGACTCGCCCATCAGGCGGATGTCCACGCTCTGCCCCGGGGCCACGCCGCGCAGGCGGGTTTCCTCGAAGTAGCCATCGATGCGGAACGAGCCGGTATCCAGCAGCGCCAGCACAGGCTTGCCGGCCACCACGTAGTCGCCCACGCGCAGGGTGCGGTCGTTGACCCGGCCATCGGCCGGCGCGCGCACCTCGGTGCGGTCCAGGTTGAGCTCGGCCAGGTCGACCGCCGCCTGTGCGGTGGCCAGCGCAGCCTGTGCGGCCTGCAGCTTGGCGCGGCGCACTTCGGCGTCCTCGGCGGCGACCAGGTCCTGCAGGCTGCGGTCACGGCCGATCTCGCGGCGCAGCTGCGCCACCGATGCCTGGCGCTCGGCCAGGTTGGCGCGGGCCTGCTCCAGCGCGATGCGGTAGCGGGCGCGATCGACCACGAACAGCAGGTCACCCTTCTTCACCGCCTGGTTGTCGGCCACCTGCACCGTTTCCACCAGCCCGGACACGTCCGGCGCCACCTGCACCACGTCGGCACCGACATGGGCATCGCGGGTCCACGGCTCATCCATGTAATAGACCCACAGCTGGCGCAGTACCAGCAGGGCGACGATCACGGCTGCGCTGGTGAGCAGCACCGGCAGGGTCTTCTTCACGATCTTGTTCACGATTGCATCCAACGCAGGAGGTGGAACAGCAGGCCAAGCACGATCCCGTACAGCGCCAGGTTGAACAGTGGCGGGTGCCATATATGGCGATAGGCACCGGCACGCTGCAGCAGCGCATGCAGGCCGCTGTTGACCAGGTAGGCCAACAACATCAACCCGAGCAGGGTCGGGACGAACACTCCGTGGAGACTGAATTCACCGGGCATCGGTAGGGGCGGGGGCGAGGTGGGGGGGAGGGGAGGAACAGCGAAACAACGGCAACGGGTAAAAGCCGCTGGCGTGTGCACGGCAGCGGCGGTGTTCGGGGGCAGCGGTCTTACGTGATGCGGTCGGCGGCCTCGGCCAGCAGGCGCCATGCCTTCAGCACGGCGTGCAGTTCATCCATGGAAAGCTCGCCGAACACGTCCTGGCGCAGGCCGATCAACTGGTCTTCCAGCTCGCTGACCAGCGCGTGTCCCGCGTCGGTCAGCCACAGCAGGTTGGCGCGGCGGTCGCTGGCGTCGCTCTCGCGGCGGACCAGGTCGCTGGCGCACAACTTGTCCAGCAGGCGCACCAGGGAGGGTCCTTCCATGCCCAGCTGCTGCGCCAGCGCCACCTGGCGGATGCCACCGCCGGAGCGGCCGATCATCAGCAGCGGCATGGTGCAGGCGGTGGAGATGCCGTAGCTGCCGAGCCGGCTGTCGGCCAGGCGCTGCCACTGCCGCCCTGCGTACAGCAGGCCGGAGCTGAGCTGCATCTGCAGCACGGTGCGCTCGTCGAGGGGTCGGTCCATAAGAGATAGATAGGATACTACTAATTTCATTCCTATCAATAGGCTTTTCTGAATGGGTGGGTGTAGTGAGGAAAGCGTTGCGCCTGCCTGGTGTCGGGTGGGGCAGCGGGCGCCGGACGGTGCAGGACACGCCGTGAACCCCCCTCCGGGGTCCGGCCCAGCCGCTGGCGGCCGTGCGTTCGGGCGCTTGCGAGGCATGCCTCGCAAGCAGGCGCCCTCACCCTTGGGGGCTCGGCCGCGGCTTGCTCGTGTGCGCTTCCTGCGCACACCGCAAGACCGGGGTCGGGCGTCCTGCCCAACCCGCCCGAGGCATGCCTCGGGCCCATGCCGCGGACGGTCCTGCCCGGCCCGGCCCCCGCTGCCTTCCCATCCCCCCGCGAGCGCGGTGGGTTGGCTCTTGGAAGCAAGAGCAGAAGCAGTGCGGACCAACGGTCCGCACCCACCAAAGCACAAGACACCACAGCAGCGGCGCGCCGCTTCCGAAGCCATGAACCCCCGCTTTTGCCCCCGCTTTCGGGGGGCAGGCCGCGCCCGCGGGACACCGCCAGGGAGTGGGAGAGGGGGCTGCGCAGGACCGTTGGCGCCATGGATGGCGCCATCGAGCCCCCATGGACGGGTTTACGGCGTGTCCTGCGCTGCCCCCTCTCCCACTCCAAACCGATAGCAACGACGCGCCAACAACGACCCCCGATGAACCGTCCCAACAGGACGACCCACCCCCCGGTCGGGTACGATGCTCGCCCCCCGTTCGGGACGCTGTACGCAATGAGCAAGAACAACGAAAAGGCCGCCCCGCAGGGCGACGTGACCCAGGACCAGGCCGAGGATGCCGTGCGCACCCTGCTGCGCTGGGCCGGTGAGGACCCGTCCCGTGAAGGCCTGCTGGATACCCCCCGCCGTGTCGCCGAAGCCTATGGCGACTGGTTCAGCGGTTACCGCGACGACCCGCGCGCCTACATGGAGCGGACCTTCGAGGAAGTGGCCGGCTACGACGAGCTGATCGTCCTGCGCGACATCGAGTACGAAAGCCACTGCGAGCACCACATGGCCCCGATCATCGGCCGCGTGCACGTCGGCTACCTGCCGGCCGGCAAGGTGGTGGGCATCAGCAAGCTGGCCCGTGTCGTCGAAGCCTACGCCCGCCGTTTCCAGGTGCAGGAGAAGATGACCGCGCAGATCGCCCAGTGCATCCAGGATGTGCTGCAGCCGATCGGCGTCGGCGTGGTCGTCGAAGGCGCCCACGAGTGCATGACCACCCGCGGCATCCACAAGCGCGGCGTCAGCATGGTCACCTCCAAGATGCTGGGCAGCTTCCGCGACGACGCGCGTACCCGCGCCGAGTTCCTGCGCTTCATCGAAGTGGGCGGCAAGCGCTGAGCCGCTTGCCCGCACCACGCCGGCTCCTGCAGGCCGGCATGCCCACGGCTGTCCACGCGGCAGCTGTGCATGGCGGTTTGTCCCTGTCAGCCCTACAGACTTCTTTCGCTGCATGAAGCATCGCGAACGCATTGCCCGTTACCGCCACCTGCGCGAACAGCCCCAGTGGAAGCTGCTTGCCGCCGACCACGCTCCGGAAATCATCGGCCTGCTGCAGGGCCTGCTGATGGACGGCGAGCGCACGCTGCCGTCCTCGGTACTGAACGAGCGACTGCAGCGCGCGCTGGACCAGCTGGCCGGCGATGAACTCTCGCGCGAGCTGCCGCGCACCGCCCAGGCCTACATCGCGCACTGGCTGGCCCAGGGCTGGCTGGAACGCCGTCTGCCCGAAGGCGCCGACCAGGAGCAGTACGAGCTGGCGACCGCGGCACTGCAGGCGATCCGCTTCGCCGACGGCCTCGAGCAGGCCCGCGTGGCCGCCACCGAAAGCCGCCTGGCGCTGGTCATTGAGCAGCTCTCGGCGCTGGCTGCGCAGACCGAAGCCGATCCCGATGCGCGCCTGTCCGCGCTGCACGACGAGCGCGACCGCATCGATGCCGAAATCGCCCGGGTCGGCACCGGCCGCGTGGTTGCGCTGGACGGCAAGCGCGCGCTGGAACGCACCCGCCAGATCATCGGCCTGGCCGACGAGCTGACCGAGGACTTCCGCCGCGTGCGCGATGACTTCGAGCAGCTCAACCGCGATTTCCGCGAACGCATCATCGACGACGAGGGCGAGCGCGGCGATGTGCTGTCGCAGCTGTTCGAAGGTGTGGATGTCATTGGCGAAAGTGACGCCGGGCGCAGTTTCCAGGCCTTCTGGCGCCTGCTCAACGACGCCGAACAGAGTGCCCAGCTCGATGCCGCGCTGGAAGCGGTGCTGGCGCGCGGCTTCGCCCGCCGCCTGGACCGCAACGAACGCAACTTCCTGCGCAGCTTCACCAGCACCATGCTCGAGCGCGGTGGCCAGGTACACGACGTCCTGCAGAACTTCGCGCGCAGCCTGCGCGGCTTCGTGCAGAGCCGTGGCTACCTGGAACAGCGCCGCCTCAACCAGTTGTTGAAGCAGGCGCAGTCCGAAGCGCTGGCCCTGCGCGACGAATTCCCCGCACAACGCGGCATCGGCCGCGACCTGCAGCTGACCACCAGCCGCCTGCGCTCGTGGTCGCAGTGGAAGCTGCATGATCCGCGCAGCGCCCAGGTCGACGGCAATGTCGAGTACAACGACGCGGCCGCGATCAGCCTGGAGAGCGTCGGCGACCTGGTCGCTTCGTCCGAAATCGACTTCCGCACCCTGCGCCGCGACCTGCACGACCTGCTCGATGCACAGCCGCGGCTCAGCATCGCCCAGGCCCTGTCGCAGCGCGAGGCGCCGCAAGGTCTTGGCAGCGTCATCGGCTATCTGTCGCTGGGCACGCGCTTCGGCAACGTGGTCGCCGGCGAGCAGGAGCTTGCGCAATGGCGTGGTGGCGACGGCCAGGTCCGTCGCGCCCGCATCCCGCTGGTTTGGTTCACCCAGGAGAGACGCCATGAGCTGGCATGAAGATCCCATCGACGCAGCGCAGGCCGACGTGGCGGAAGACGCCTACGAGGCCGAACCGGTGGCGGCCGTGGCGCAGCCCCGCCGTGGCAACGACGTGTACTACCTCGGCGATACCGGGCGCCTGCCGCTGGACGCACGCCGCGCGCTGTGCCAGCTGCTGATCGGCCCCAGCATCGACCAGCTGCGCCACGCCAAGCTGTGGCCGGCACTGATCCGCAGCGAGGCGGCCATCCGCTCCTCGCTGGCGGACCTGTTCCTGGAACTTGTGCTCGACCGTGACAGCGGCGTGGCCTTCACCCGCCAGGCCGATACCGAAGACGTGGATGCGCCGGTGCTGCTGCGCACCTCGCCGCTGACCTTCATCGACTCGGTGCTGCTGCTGTACCTGCGGCAGCAGCTGGCCGAGGCCGATGCGCGCGGCAACCGCGCGGTGGTCGCCGATGCCGAAATGGCCGAAGCACTGGCCATCTACGAAAAGAACCTGTCCACCGACCGCGCCGGCTTCAACCGCCGCGTCGCCTCGGCGGTGCAGAAGATGAAGGACAACCACATCCTGACCCGCCTCAGCGGCCAGGAAGACCGCCACGAAGTCTCGCCGGCGCTGAAGCTGCTGTTCTCCGCCGAAGACGTGTCCCAGCTCTCGGCGGTCTACCGCCAGCTGCGCGAAACCCCGGCCGCCGAGGCCTGAGAGACCCGACCATCGCATGGCTATCTCCAAGCACACTCCCGCCCTGTTCAACGAAGGCCTGCCGGACCCGCGCCTGCAGCAGTTCCGCATGCGCCGCCTGCAGGTGCACAACTGGGGCACCTTCAACGGCCTGACCGAAGTACCGATCGCCGAGCGCGGCTTCCTGTTCGTCGGACGTTCCGGCTCGGGCAAGTCGACACTGCTCGATGCCATGTCCGCGCTGCTGACGCCGCCGGCCATCGTCGACTTCAACGCTGCTGCGCGTGAAGCCGAGCGCAGTGGCCGCGACCGCAACCTGGTGTCCTACGTGCGTGGCGCGTGGGCTGACCAGCAGGACAGCGGCACCGGCGAAATCGCCACCCAGTACCTGCGCAAGGGCGCCACCTGGACCGCACTGGTGCTGGAATACCGCGCCGGCGATGGCCGCGTGGTCAGCCTGGTGCGCCTGCTGTGGATCTCCGGCAACGGCACCTCGGCCGGTGACGTGCGCAAGCACTACATGATTGCCGAGCGCCCGTTCGACATCGCCAAGGATCTTGGTGGGTTCGACCTGGACCTGCGCAAGCTCAAGCAGAAGCTGTCCGACCTGCACCACTTCGACACCTTCTCCGGCTACGCCGAGCGCTTCCGCGACCTGCTCGGCATCGACAATGAGATGGCGCTGCGCCTGCTGCACAAGACGCAGTCGGCGAAGAACCTGGGCGACCTCAACGTCTTCCTGCGCGACTTCATGCTCGACACGCCGAAGACCTTCGACGCCGCCGAGCGCCTGGTCAGCGACTTCGCCGAGCTCGATGGCGCGCACCAGGCGGTGGTCACCGCCCGTCGCCAGGTGGAGACCCTGCTGCCGGCACGCGCCTACTACAACGACCTGAAGGAAATGCACCGCCGGCGCGGCGACGACGAAGCCCTCAAGCTTGGCGTCGACAGCTTCCGTGAAAGCCGCCGCCAGGCGCTGATCGAAGCGCGCCTGCGCGAGATGGACGTGCGTGACCGTGGCCTGCTTGGCGAAGAAGCCCAGCGCCGTGCCGCACTGGACAATCACACCGAGCGCCTGGCCGAACTGGAACTGCAGCGCCGCCAGCAGGGTGGTGAGCGCATCGAAGAACTGGAACGCGAGCAGGGCCGCGCCGAAGCCGAGCGCGACCGCCGCCAGGCCAAGCGCGAGCAGGCAAGCCTGGCCGCGCAGCAGCTGGGGGCCGAACTGCCGGACGACGCACACGGCTTCGCCGAACTGGTTGAGCGCGCACAGAACGAGCTGCAGGACCGCCAGCGCGCCTCTTCGGCGCTGGACGATGCGATCAGCGATCGCCTGGGTGGCAAGCGCGATGACGAGCGCCGCTTCGGCGAGGTCCGTGCGGAACTCGAAGCGATGCAGCGCACGCCCTCCAACATCCCGGCGCCGATGCAGAAGCTGCGCGCGCGCCTGGCCGAGGAAACCGGCATCGCTGAAGCGGCGCTGCCGTTCGTCGGTGAACTGATCCAGGTCCGCTCGGAAGAGCAGGGCTGGCAGGGTGCCATCGAGCGCGTGCTGGGTGGCTTCGCGCTGTCGCTGCTGGTCGACGACAAGCATTACAACGACGTCGCCGAGTGGGTGAACCGTACCCACCTGGGCATGCGCTTCACCTACTACCGCGTGCGCCGCAACGATGATGCGTTCGCCCGTGAGCCGTCGGCGAAGTCGCTGCTGCACAAGCTGGAACTGCGCGAACACGTGTTCGAAAGCTGGCTGCGCCGCGAGCTCGGCAAGCGATTCGACTACGAGTGCGTGGATGCCAAGCAGCTGCGCAACGTCGACCGCGGCATCACCCGCGAAGGCCAGGTCAAGCATCCGGGCGACCGTTTCGAGAAGGATGACCGCAGTGCGGTGGGCGACCGCCGTCGCTGGATCCTCGGCTTCAACAACCACGACAAGGTGGGCGCCTTCGAGCGCGAAGCTCAGGAACTGGCCAAGCGCATCGCCAGCTGCGAGACCGACATCGCGCGCCTGCGTGGGCAGCGTGACCGCGACAACGAACGCCGCCTGGCCTGCCACGAGCTGGTCAGCATCAGCTGGAACGAGATCGACATCGCCGCCCCGCAGCAGCGCCTGAGCGACATCGAGGCCACGCTGCGCGACCTGCGCGAAGGCAATGCCGACCTCGCCAAGCTGGCCAAGCAGATTGACGCCGTGCGCGCCGACATCGAGCAGGCCCGCCGCACCTATGAAGACGTCCGCGTCGAGCGCGGGCAGCTGGTCAAGGAACGCGACCGCCTGGACCGCGCGCGCCAGCAGAGCCGTGCGCTGGTGCTGCCGAGCCTGGCCCAGGAGCAGGAAGCCGGCCTTGCCGAGCGCCTGCAGGAGCAGGGTCCGCTCAGCCTGGAAACGCTGGAAGCGCACATGCGCCAGGTCAGCAACGCGCTGAACGAGCAGCTGTCGTCCTCGCAGCAGGACCTCAACCGCATCGAGAACCAGCTGATCGGCTGCTTCCGTCGCTTCATCCAGCAATGGCCGGAGGAATCGGGCGACTTCACCGTGTCGGTGGCCTCGGCCGAGGACTTCCTCGCACGCCTCGAACGACTGGAGCGCGATGGCCTGCCGCAGCACGAAGAGCGCTTCTTCGATCTGCTGCAGAACCAGAGCAAGAACAACCTGCTGGCCCTGCAGCGCCACAGCGCCGAGGCCCGCAAGTCGATCGGCCAGCGCCTGGACGAAGTGAACGCCAGCCTGGAACAGGTGCCGTTCAACCGCGGTACGTTGCTGACCATCGAACTGAGCGACCGTCGTCTGCCGGAAGTGGGCGAGTTCCAGCTGCAGCTGCGCGAAGTGCTGTCGCAGCAGCAGACCGAGCAGCGCGAGCTGGCCGAATCGCAGTTCACCGTGCTGCGCCAGCTGGTCAACCGCCTGGGCTCGCAGGAAGGCGAGGACAAGCGTTGGCGGGAGCTGGTGCTGGACGTGCGCATGCACGTGGAGTTCATCGGCGTCGAGCTGGATGCGGAAACGCGCCAGCAGGTCGAGATCTACCGCAGCGGCGCCGGCAAGTCCGGTGGCCAGCGCCAGAAACTGGCTACCACCTGCCTGGCCGCGGCGCTGCGCTACCAGCTCGGCGGTGCTGACAGCCAGCTGCCCAGCTACGCCGCAGTGGTGCTCGACGAAGCCTTCGACAAGGCCGACAACGAGTTCACCGCACTGGCAATGAACATCTTCGACAACTTCGGCTTCCAGATGGTGGTTGCCACCCCGCTGAAGTCGGTGATGACGCTGGAACCGTTCATCGGCGGCGCCTGCTTCGTCGAAATCAGCGGCCGCCACGACTCCGGCGTGCTGCTGATCGAGTATGACGAGGAAGGCAAGCGCCTGAAGCTGCCCGAGCGCAGCCGCCAGCAGGCCAACGAACCGGAAGAAGCCGACGCCTGACCTGGCCGATTGAAGGGGAATGCCGGCCAGCGGCCGGCACTACCCATGGGCGGGGTTCATGACCTGATCGGATGGGGATGCCGGCCAGCGGCCGGCACTACCCATGGGCGGGGTTCATGACCCGGTAGTGCCGGCCGCTGGCCGGCAACCGCGTTCACGCAGCGCGGAACGTATCCCACGCCATCCGCGCGATCAGCACCACCACCAGCCCCACGAACAGCTTGCGGATGAACGGCGTGCCGCCCTTCAGCGCCAGGCGCGTGCCCACCACCGAGCCGATGATGTTGGCCGCCGCCATCGGCAGCGCGAACAGCCACAGGATGTTGCCGGTCGGCACGAAGAACGAGATCGCCGCCACATTCGTCGCCAGGTTCACCACCTTTGATGCCGCCGAGGCGCGCAGGAAATCCAGCCCGAAGAAGCGCACGAACAGGAAGATCAGGAAGCTGCCGGTGCCCGGCCCGAAGAAGCCGTCGTAGAAGCCGATCGCCGCACCGATCGCCAGCGCGATCACCAGTTCGCGGCGACCGATCTCCTGCGGACGGTGCAGCGCGCCGAAGTCCTTCTTCCACAGTGTGTAGGCCAGCATCGCGACCAGCAGCACCAGCACCAGTGGGCGCACCGCGTCCTTGGGCAGCAGGCTTACCGCGGTGGCGCCGGCGAAGGAGAAGATGAAGGCCGTGCCGGCCGCGAACAACACCGGCTTCCACGGGAAGCGCACGTTGCGCGCATAGCGCCAGGCGGCCGCACCGGTACCGAACATCGAACTGAACTTGTTGGTACCAAACAGCATCGCCGGCGTCTGCTGCGGCAGCACCGTGAACAGGCCAGGCAGCTGCACCAGCCCACCGCCACCGACGGCGGCATCGACCAGCCCGGCGATGAAGGCGATGACCACCAGCCACCACAACTCAGGGGGAACCAGTTCCAGCACGGCGATCAATCGATATGGGGGCGCGACAGCATACGCCTGTCCTGCACTGGTTGACCGGTGCCCCGCGTGGATCCATCCGCACAACCCGGCGACAATGTCCGCATGAGCCGAAAACCCACCGATCCCTGCCCCTGCGGCCTTCCCGCCGAGTACGCCGCCTGCTGTGGCCGTTTCCATGCCGGTGAGGCCGCCCCCGATGCCGAGCGCCTGATGCGATCACGTTACAGCGCCTATGTGCGGGGGCTGGCGGACTATCTGCGCCAGAGCTGGCATCCGGATACCCGTCCGGCCGAGTTGTCGCTGGATGATGCACCCGGCCAGCGTACGCATTGGCTGGGCCTGACCGTGCACGAGCACACCGTCACCGGCGCCGACAGCGCCGAAGTGCGTTTCACCGCCCGCTACCGCGTGGGCGGCGGCAGCGCGGTGAAGATGGCCGAGCACAGCCGCTTCCTGCGCGTCGACGGCCGCTGGTACTACCTCGACGCGGTGTGAGCCTCAGCCGCCGCGTGCCGCCAGCACGCGCTGGCCGGCATGCGCGCGGACCTGGTTGCGGCCACCGTCCTTGGCTGCGTACAGCGCCTGGTCGGCGGCCTTGATCACTGCCGCTGGCCGCTCATCCACGCGGCTGTCTGCCAGCCCGATGCTCACTGTCACCTGCACCGTCTGCCCGCTTCCGCCGCGTCCGCGCTGCCGGCGCCCTGTTTCATCGTCGCGGCTGCGTGTGCTCCGGTCGCGCAGCTGCATGCGGGTGTCCTCGATGGTCTGCCGCAGCGCCTCGACTGCATCCACGCAGGCGGCTGCGGGACGATCCAGGAACACCACCGCGAACTCCTCGCCGCCATAGCGGAACGCCCGGCCACCATCGCCCACCCGGCCCAGGCGCGAGGCCACCAGGCGCAGCACGTCGTCGCCGGTGTCGTGGCCGTGGGTGTCGTTGAACGACTTGAAGTGGTCCACGTCCACCATCGCGATGCTGTAGGTGCCGCGCGCCCGCTGCAGGGTCTCATTGAAGGCGCGGCGCCCCGGCAGGCCGGTCAGCTCATCGCGGAAGGCCATATGGAAGGACTCCTGCAGCATCGCGCCCAGCATCAGCAGCAGGGCCGCGCTGGCCAGTGCCGGCAGTAGCACCGGCTGCAGGAACACCCGTGGCAGCATCCACCACAGGCACAGCAGGGCCAGCAGCATCGCCGTGTGCAACGGGCGCGGATGCCGCCAGGCCTGCCAGCCCAGCGCGGCGGTTGCCAGAAGGAACAGCAGCGCTGGCAGCTGTGCCAGCGCGTTCCAGTCGGCCGGAATCCAGCTCCAGTGGCGGTTGGACAGCAGATCGTGCATGCCCCGGGGTTGCTGCGTGGCCAGTAGCAGGAAGATCATCAGCGCGGTGCCACTGGCAACACTCCGCAACAGCAGGTCGTGGCGGCGCCGCCCGCGCTCGGGCCACAATGCCAGGCCCGCGAACAGCAAGGGCAACCAGGCCGAAATGGCATGGAAGCGCAGCGGTGTCAGCGCCGTGACGTGGCCGCTGTGCAGGTAGCCGCCCACGTCCTGGTGCAGCAGCGCGAACATGACCGCCACCACCAGCAGCAGGCAGAGCGTACGCACCTGGTGGTAGAGCAGGGCAAGGCCGGCGCCGAGGCAGGCCAGCAGCCAGGGCAGGATGCGTTGGGCCGGACTGGCAACGTCTTCGTTGCCCAGTGCTGCCCACAGCACCACGGCAACCAGCACGGCGGGCAGCACGAACAGGTAATGCGCAGGCTGGCGGAGCGGATGCAGGGGCAAGCAGGAATTCCAGCGCGGTGACGACGCGGCCGCAGCATTGCCGTTAGCGGCGTTCGCACCGGCTTCTTGAATGCGGGATGGTCACGCATGTGAACGCGTTGACGTCGAACGATGACATGGCACTCACCCTGTTGCGCAGATGCTGCCCGGATGGACAGCGTAGCCACCGCCGTCGCTGCCCCGCAGCGCGATCTCGCCCGCCAGTACGCATGTGTGCGGAACCGCAGCATGCAGCTGGCAGCCCCCCTCAGCGCCGAAGATGCCATGCTGCAGAGCATGGCCGATGCCAGCCCGAGCAAATGGCACCTGGCCCACACCACCTGGTTCTTCGAACGCTTCGTGCTGGCCGGCTTCCCACCTGCACCGGCGCATGACCCTGCCTGGGAGTACCTGTTCAACAGCTACTACAAGAGCCTCGGCCCGGCGCATGCCCGGCCGCAGCGTGGGCTGCTGTCGCGGCCATCGCTGCAGCAGGTGCGCGACTACCGCCAGCAGGTCGATGCACAGGTGCAATCGCGGCTGGCGGCAGGCGACCTTGATGAGCAGGCACTGCAGCACCTGCAGTTGGGCCTGCAGCACGAACAGCAGCACCAGGAACTGCTGCTCACCGACATCAAGCACGCGTTCTGGTGCAATCCGTTGCAGCCGGCCTACCGCGAGGACCTGCAGCCTGCAACCAGCGCTGCCAGTGCGCAGGGCTGGATCGAGTCGCCCGAGCGCATCGTCACCATCGGCGCCGCAGCATGGCCGCAGCACACCGCCTTCGCCTACGACAACGAATCGCCGGCGCATCGCGTGCTGCTCCCCGCGCACGCACTGGCCGAGCGCCCCGTCAGCAATGCCGAGTACCGCGCCTTCATCGACGCCGGCGGCTACCGCGAACCGCGCTGGTGGCTCAGCGAAGGCTGGGCGCTGCGCGAAGCCGAGGGCTGGCAGCACCCGCTGTACTGGGATGACGCCCTGCAGCGCGAGTACACCCTGGGCGGTTGGCGCGAACTGGATCCGCATGCGCCGGTCTGCCACCTCAGCTACTACGAGGCCGATGCCTGCGCCCGCTGGGCCGGTGCGCGCCTGCCCAGCGAGTTCGAGTGGGAGGCTGCCGCCGCAACGCTGCCGCCTCGCGGTCATTTTGCCGATGACGATCGGCTGCACCCGCAGGCTGCAGGGGGCAGTGGACTGCGTCAGCTGTTCGGCGATGTATGGGAATGGACCCACAGCGCGTATGGCGCCTACCCGGGCTTCCGCCCTTTCGCCGGCAACCTCGGTGAATACAACGGCAAGTTCATGTGCGGGCAATGGGTGCTGCGCGGTGGCAGCTGCGCCACGCCGCCTGGCCACGTGCGTGCCAGCTACCGCAACTTCTTCATGCCCCCGGCGCGTTGGCAGTTCTCCGGGCTGCGCCTGGCCAGGGACCTCGCATGAGTACGGTGCACGACGCACTGCAGGCGCTGACCGATCTCACCCCCAGCCGCCAGCAGATCCTCACCGACGTGGTGGCCGGGTTGTCGCGCACGCCGCGCCAGCTGCCGTCCAAGTACTTCTACGATGCGCGCGGCTCGCGCCTGTTCGAGCAGATCACGCAGACCCCCGAGTACTACCCCACGCGCACCGAGCTGGCCCTGCTTTCACGGGTACTGCCGGACATCGCCCGAAGCGTCGGGCCGCACCTGCACGTGGTGGAACTGGGCAGCGGCAGTGGCCGCAAGACCGCGTTGCTGCTGGCCGCCCTGCACGACCCGGTGGCCTACACGCCGATTGAAATCTCGCGTGCCGCGCTGCTGTCCAGCATCGACCATCTGGCCCCGGCGCTGCCCGAGGTGGAGATGCTGCCGGTCTGTGCCGACTTTACCCGTCCCGTCGCCGTACCCATGCCCGAACGCGAACCCGCGCGACGGCTGCTGTTCTTCCCCGGTTCCACGCTGGGCAACTTTGAAGGCGAGGACGCGGTCGCGCTGCTGCGCGCGATGCGCCAGACCATGGGGCGTGATGGCCTGGCCCTGGTCGGCATCGACCTGCACAAGGACCCGGCGCTGATCAAGGCGGCCTACAACGATGCGCAGGGCGTCACCGCCGCATTCACCCTCAACCTGCTGGCCCGCCTCAACCGCGAGGTCGGCAGCGACTTCGATCTGCAGGGCTTCCGTCATCGTGCCCGCTACAGCGTCGCGCGGCTGCGCATCGAGACCGATCTGGTCAGCCAGCGGGCACAGGACGTCCATCTGGATGGCCGGACCTTCCATTTCGAGGCCGACGAACCGATCCGCGTCGAATACAGCCACAAGTACACCGACGAGAGCTTCGAAGCGCTGCTGCAGCCGGCTGGCCTGCAGGTCATGCAGCGCTGGGATGCTGAAGGCCCGGCCTATGGCCTGCGCCTGTTGCGTGCCATCTAGGGCGGACGGCCAGCCGGTACCGCTTCAGGTTCAGCAGCACCGCTACCCCTAAGATGGCCGTGCAACGGCAACACGGAGGACGCCATGCCCATTCTGACCACGCTCGGCCTGGCGGCCGCTCTTGCCTCGGCGCCGACAGCGCCCGCCGCTCCTGCCGGCGACATCGATCCGGCGTTCAGCCGCTGCCTGTCGGGCCTGCAGGCCACCGCTGCGACACAAGGCATCAGTGCCGACCGTTTCAACGCGATCACCGCCGGCCTCACCCCGGACCCCACCGTGCTCGGCCTGCTCGATGCACAGCCCGAATTCACCACGCCGATCTGGGACTACCTGGCCGCGCTGGTCGATCGCCAGCGCGTGGCTGATGGCCGCGCCCTGCTGCAGCAGCACCGCGACCTGCTCGATCGCGTGTCGGCGCAGTACGGCGTCGATCCGGCTACCATCGTCGCGGTCTGGGGCGTGGAGAGCGACTACGGCCGCGTGTTCGGCAAGCGCCCGCTGCTGCAGTCATTGGCCACGCTGTCCTGCGCCGGCCGTCGCCAACCCTTCTTCCGCGGTGAACTGCTGGCGCTGCTCAAGCTGATCGATCGCGGCGACCTGCAGGCCCAGGGGCTCACCGGCTCCTGGGCCGGTGCCTTCGGGCATACGCAGTTCATGCCCAGCACCTATGCACGCATCGCCGTGGACGGTGATGGCGATGGCCGCCGCGATCTGGTCGGCAGCATTCCCGATGCACTGGCTTCCACCGCCAACTACCTCAAGCGCGCCGGCTGGCGCAGCGGCGAGCCGTGGGGCATGGAAGTCCGCGTTCCTGCGGGCTTCAACGCAAGCCAGGCCGGCCGCACCCAGCGTCGCGCCCTGGCCGACTGGCGTGCGCAGGGCGTGACCGCGCTGGATGGCAGCGTGTTGGCTCCGGCCAACCTGCCGGCGGATGCGCGCGCCGCGCTGCTGCTGCCGGCCGGCAACAGGGGCCCGGCATTGCTGGTGTTCCGCAACTACGACGCGATCTACAGCTACAACGCCGCCGAAAGCTATGCGCTGGCGATCGCGACGCTGGCTGACCAATTGCGTGGCGGCAACGGGTTGGCCACCGCCTGGCCGACCGATGACCCGGGCCTGGGCCGCGATGAGCGCCGCCAGCTGCAGACCCTGCTGCTGGCCCGCGGCCACGATATCGGTGCCGCCGACGGCATGATCGGTACCGCCACGCGCCGCGCGATCCAGGCCGAGCAGCAGCGCCTGGGCTGGAGCGAGGTGGACGGCCGCGCAGGCCAGCGCATCCTGCGCACGCTGCAGGAAGAGGCGACCGCCATCGCACCCGCTGGGCAGAAAGCCTTGCCGGCGGCACGTTGACCGCGACATCATCGCCGCGGTCTTCAAGGAGCGTCATCGCATGCAGTCGAATCCGGACATCAGCACCGGCCTGTATCACGGCCTGGAGGCCTGGCAGGTGCGAACCGCCAACGCCACGGCGGTCGTCAGCGTGTTCGGCGGCCAGCTGCTGTCGTTCATTCCTGATGGGCAGCCCGATCTGCTGTGGCTTTCGCCCACGCGCGCCGAGCTGCCCACGCCCATCCGCGGTGGCGTCCCGGTGTGCTGGCCGTGGTTCGGTCGCCAGGGCCAGAGCGCCGATGTACCGGCGCATGGCCTGGTACGTACCGCGCGCTGGGAGCTTCTGCAGGCCAGCCAGCGCGATGATGGCGAGGTCGAGCTGCAGTTGGCGCCTGCGCCCAGCGCCGATCGCGGCCTGCGCCTGCAGATGCAGTTGCGCATTGGCCGCCAGCTGCGCCAGCAGCTGGTCACCGAGAACACCGGAACCTCGCCGGTGACATTCACCCAGGCCCTGCACAGCTATTTCCGGGTGGGCGATGCCAAGCGGGTCGAGGTCGAGGGCCTTGACGGCCTGCAGTACCTGGACAAGTACGAGGACTATGCACAGCTGCGCCTGCAACAGGGACCGTGGTCATTGCGCGATCCGCGTGATCCCGGTCGCAGCGATCGCATCTATACCCGTGCCGGGGGCCATTACGTGCTGCATGATCCCGTACTGCAGCGGCGGATCGAGATCCGCAGCGAAGGCAGCCAGACGCTGGTGGTCTGGAATCCGGGTGCCGAGGCGGCAGCCAGGATGGCCGATGTCGGCGAGGGCTGGCGCGATTACGTATGCCTAGAAGTGGCGAACGCAGGCCCGGAGCAGATTACGCTTGCGCCGGGTGCGCGCCATCAGCTGGTGCAGACCCTGGGCAGTACCGCGCTGTAGGCGCGGGCAGCGATTTCAGTTTGTCGATGCAGGTAGCAAGGACGGAAAAACATGCAGGAAGCACAATGGTGGTACGCCAATGGCAGGCAGAGCAGTGGGCCGGTGGATCTGGCCGGTCTTCGCCAGCTGCAGCAGGAAGGGACGGTTACGGCGCGCACCCTGCTCTGGTGCGAAGGCATGCCCTCATGGCGGCCGTTGGCGGAACTGGAGCAGGCTTCCACCCCCGTCGAGGTGGTTCCGGCCCTGGATATCGACGCAGCCCCTGCGGTTGGGGGCATCGCGCCGAATGTCGGCGACCCGTCCGATCCCTATCGTGCGCCGGTCGCTGCACCGGACAGGGCTGCGGCTGCCGGGCTGGAGGGCGAGATGGCCTTGTACGCCAGCGTGGTCGGCGGCAACTTCCCGATCTATCGCCAGCGCTGGCGGCTGGATCAGGGCATTGCCACGGGCAGTGGCACCTGGCATTGGCCGGCCTTCCTGCTCGGCCTGATCTGGATGATGTACCGCAGGATGTACCGCCTGGCGGCGATGTGGGCTGGCCTGCTGCTGCTGATCAGCGTGGTGGAGACCTTGCTGGATGTGCCGGATGGCCTGTCGCTGGTCATCACCTTCGCGCTGAGCATCACCACCGGCATCTTTGGCAACAACTGGTACCTGGCGCACTGCCAGCGCCTGATCGCCCAGGCCCGTGCCGTCACCGGCGACGATGATGCACGGCTGCGCAGCGAGCTGACCGCGCGTGGCGGCACCAGCGTGGTCGCCACACTGATCGCCATCGTCATCGCGGTGGCGCTGAGCATCGTCGGCGCCGCATTGGCCGGGTAGGGTGGGTCAGCGGTCCTGACGGGGCCGCAGCACCAGCAGGCACAGCGCACCGGCCACCAGGCCCCAGAACGCCGAGCCGATGCCGGCCAGTGAGACGCCCGAGGCGGTGACCAGGAAGGTGACCAGTGCCGCCTCGCGGTCCCGCTCTACCGCCAGCGCACTGGCCAGGCTGTTGGCGATGGTGCCGAACAGCGCGATACCGGCCACGCAGGCCACCAGCTCCTTGGGGAAGGCAGCGAACAGTGCGGCCACGGTGGCACCGAACAGTCCGATGACGATGTAGAAGGCACCTGCCGCCATGGCGGCGGTATAGCGTCGTGCCGGGTCCTCATGTGCATCACGGCCCATGCAGATCGCGGCGGTGATTGCCGCCAGGTTCAGCGCGTACGCACCGAACGGCGCCAGTAGTGTATTGACCACACCGATCCAGCCGATCAGCGGCGACACCGGGGCGTCGTAGCCGGATGCCCGCATCACCGCCACGCCCGGAATGTTCTGCGAGGCCATGGTGACCACGAACAGGGGCAGGGCGATGCCGGCCACCGCGGTCCAGGACAGGGATGGGGTCACCCATTGCGGTACCGCCAGTTGCAGCTGCACCTGCTGTGCGTGCAGCAGGCCACGGCTGGCCGCAATCGCGATGCCGACCAGCAGGGTGGCGATGACCGCATAGCGCGGGAACAGGCGGCGTCCGGCCAGCCACGTGGCGAACATGGCCAGCGCCAGTACCAGCTGGGTGTTCATGGCCACGAACACGTCCAGACCGAAGCGCAGCAGCACCCCGGCCAGCATGCCGGCGGCCAGCGCCATCGGTACCCGTTGCATCAACCGGGCGAAGATGCCGGAGAAGCCAGCCAGCATGCCCAGAACCGCAGCGAGCAGGAATGCGCCGGTGGCCTCGGAAAGAGATGCGCCGCCGGCACCGACCACCAGCATCGCCGCGCCCGGTGTCGACCATGCGGTCACCACCGGTACCCGATAGCGTAGTGACAGCCCGATGCAGGTGACACCCATGCCCAGTCCCAGTGCCCACATCCATGAGGCGATCTGCGCCTGATTGGCACCGACAGCTTGTGCAGCCTGGAACACGATGACGGCCGAACTGGCGAAGCCGACCAGCACAGTAATGAAGCCGGCAACGAGGGCCGGTACTGAAAGGTCGCGCCACCACGCTTGCCGCACCTGCATGTTCATTGCCGTCTCTCCACTGTGCATCCGTGCATTGATAGCCCTTGTGGCGTTGACCGCGCAACGCGCGGTCAACGCCACAGTGATCTTCGAGCGTATGCCATGCGTGACGTTGCCTTGGTTCTGTCATCACCCTGCAAAAAAATGCTTGACGAAATCTGCAGGATCTCTAGAATTCGCTCCCTTGCTGCAGCGCACCGCTTCTTCGGAAACGGCACGCAAACAGCAACGCCACCACCGACGAACGAGATGATCGAACGAAGGTGTTGACGGACTCGAAAAGTCCGGCATAATAGGCGGCTCGCAACGACGAAAGGCCTTCGGGTCCAACGCCGAAGCAGCATCGGCAACAACGTCCACCCCGGTGAGACGGCCTTGAAAAAAGGTGTTGACGAAGCGGAAAAGCCGGCTATAATGGGCGGCTCGCTACGAAGGAAACTTCGTAGCACACGGGAACGGCGCTGAGGCCACTTCCCTCGATCTTTGAAAGTATGCGCAGGTA
>NZ_JCAFRT010000017.1:0-78521 GCF_059368495.1 Stenotrophomonas sp. YJH_SMC_91
CCCATCCCGAACTCGGAAGTGAAACGCAGCTGCGCCGATGGTAGTGTGGCTCAAGCCATGCGAGAGTAGGTCATCGCCAGGGTTTACACCCAAAACCCCGCTGCTCACGCAGCGGGGTTTTTCTTTGTGCGCAGTAAATGCGGGTCGTGCCGGCCGCTGGCCGGCAACCCGATGGCATTACATGGCCCGGTAGATCCACGCCATGCGTGGAGGCCCACTGCGAGGAAGCATGGCGCCAACCAAGGTTGGCCGCTACCAATCGATTGCCGGCCAGCGGCCGGCACTACCGGCAGATCCACACCAATCGTGGATCTGCCGCCGACGGTACGCAAAAGAAAAGCGGCGCCCCGTGGGGCGCCGCTCTGCTCTCAACGATGTTCAGTCGAGCATGGCCCGTCTTTACTTTGCCGGTGCCTTGTCCTTCATCATCGCGTCGCGGGCTGCCTTGAACGGGTTGCCTTCGTACCAGTTCGGCCAACGATCGGCACCGGCCAGTTCCTTGCCGACGCCGTACATCAGCTGCAGGTCCTCGACAGTCCCGTCCAGCTTCCAGGTGGACGCGTCGAACTCGTCCTTCGGACCGTGGTAGCGGTTGGCGCCGTAGTCCGCTGCGGCCTTGCGGCCGGCGTCCACGCCACCCTCGCGCAGATCCTCGCCACCATCGGCGTACAGGGCCGGCACGCCGGCCTTGGCGAAGTTGAAGTGATCCGAGCGGAAGTAGAAGCCGCTCTGCACCGAGGTCTCACCATGCAGCGTGCGGTCCTGGGCTGCAGCCAGCGGCTTGAGGATGTCCTCCAGTTCCGAGCTGCCGAAGCCGGTGACGGTCACGTCCTTGGCACGGCCGGCCACCGACATCGCGTCGATGTTGATCACACCGGCGATCTTGTCCAGCGGGAAGGTCGGGTGGGAGACGTAGTACTTCGAACCCAGCAGGCCGGACTCTTCCAGGGTCACCGCCAGGAACACCACCGAGCGCTCCGGCTTCGGATCCTGGTGGGCCATGGCTTCGGCCACCTCAAGGATGCCGGCCACGCCGGTCGCGTTGTCGACCGCACCGTTGTAGATGTTGTCGCCGGTTTCACCCTCGTGCTTGCCCAGATGGTCCCAGTGCGCCATGTACAGCACGGCCTCGTCGGCACGCTTGCTGCCCGGCAGCACGCCCACCACGTTGCGCGACTGCTTCTGCGCGATCTGGCTCTTCAGGTCGACCGCGGCGGTGGCTTTCAGCGGCACCGGCTTGAAGCCGCGCTTGCTCGCATCCTTGTAAGCCTGCGCGAGGTCCAGGCCGGCACCGGCAAACAGCGCCTTGGCGGCGTCGGCGCTCAGCCAGCCCTGCACCGGAATGCGGGCTTCCGGGTCATCCTTGGCCGGCAGGTCGTACTGCGGGCCGGCCCAGGAGTTCTTCACTACGTCCCAGCCATAGGAGGCACCGGCGGTGTCGTGCACGATCAGCGCCGCGGCGGCGCCCTTGCGCGCGGCCTCTTCGAACTTGTAGGTCCAGCGGCCGTAGTAGGTCATGCGCTTGCCGTCGAACAGCTTCGCGTCGTCAACATGGAAGCCCGGATCGTTGACGAACATCACGACCGTCTTGCCCTTCCAGTCCTGGCCGGCATAGTCGTTCCACTTCTGCTCCGGCGCATCAACGCCGTAGCCGACGAACACCAGGTCGCTGGCATCGACTTTCACCTCAGCCTGGCCGGTACGGGTGCCGACCACCATGTCGGTACCGAACTTCAGCTCGGTGGTCTTGCCACCCTGGGTGATCTTCAGCACGGTCGATGCGTCGGCCGTGGTCTCGGTCATCGGCACGTCCTGGAACCAGCTGTCACCGTTGCCCGGCTGCAGGCCGATGCGCTGCATCTGGTCGCGGATGTAGTTGACCGTCAGTTCCTCGCCCTTGCTGCCCGGCGCGCGGCCTTCGAATTCATCCGAGGCCAGGGTCTTGACCATCTCGGCGAAGTCGCCGGCGTTGATCTCGGGGGAGAACTGATGAGCCGCCGGCTTCGCGGCAGCGGTGTCGGTGGCTGACGCCGGTGCGGTGGCCGGCGTGTCTTCGCCTTTGCAGGCACTGAGCGCGGCCGCGGCGGCCAGGCACAGGAGGAGTTTGCGGGGCATCGTCGATTCCTGGAAAACAAAGGGCGGCCGCACGTCGTGCACGGCCGGTATCAGCGAGTATCACCGAACCAAGCGGTCCGGTGCGCTCAGTCCGCCGGGGCGGTTTCGGTGTCGAACGGGATCGGTTCGGCGCCGGTGACCGGACCGATGCGCGCGGTGCGATGCACGTAAAGCACCACCTCGCGTTCGAACTGCAGGGGGCCGTTGACTACGGCATTCGGGCCGACGATCACGCGCGGCTTGCGGCTGGCGGTGAGCGAGACGCTGAAGTTCGGCTTGCGCACGTGCACACCGCCGTTGACCTGGGAACCGATGCCGACGGTGATATCGCCGTTGACGGTCTCCACGTCCTTGCCGACGCGGCTTTCGACCAGGCCGATGCCACCGTTCACGGTTTCGACGCCGCCTTCGATCTGGCTGCCGCGATCGGTGAAGATGCTGCCGTTGACGGTGCTGACGCTGCCGTGTGCAATCACCTCGCGGCCCAGGCGCACGCCGCCGTTGACCGTTTCAATCTTGCCGGTACGTGCACGGTCGGCCACCTTGACCCCGCCGTTGACGGTGTCGATGCTGCCGGTCTCGACGCCTTCACCAACCCGGATACCGCCGTTGACGGTATCCAGCTTGCCGTAGCGCTGGCCAGGCTCGGCGCTGATGCTGCCGTTGACCTTGCTGATGTTGTCCTGGGCACCGGCGGGGCCGGCAACGAGCAGGACGCCCAACAACAGCGGAATGGAAAGAGTTTTCATGGGACCTCGATGGATGTGCGGCTGGCAGGCCGCGTGCGGAGATGTCACCATTCCCCGGTACCCCCTGCAACTGCCTGAAGTCACTGGAAAGCCCTTGCGCGACAACGCCTTCCCATCACGCCGACATCACATCGCCGCCATCCGCGGCGGGCGCTGCCTGCTGTTGGGGCTGGCTATCGCCTTGGCGCTGCCGTTGCCGGGCGCCGCTCAGACCACCCGCGAGACCGAGCGCAAGCTGCAGAAGCTGCGTAGCGAGTTGAAGGGCGTGGCGCAGGAGCGCAGGCAGATCGAGGGCCAGCGGGGCCAGGCCTCGCAGCAGCTGCGTGAGGCGGACGAGAAGGTGGCCCGCACCGGCCGTGCGCTTGCGCAGACTGAAACTGCGCTGCGCGAGCAGGGAAGGGCCCTGGCCGAGGCCGAACAACGCCGCAGCACGCTGCAGGCCAACCTCGCCCAGCAGCATCGCGAGCTGGCCGGCCTGCTGCGTGCGGCCTACCAGCTGGGCAACCATGCACCTCTGAAGCTGCTGCTGTCGCAGGACACGGTGGCCGATGCCAATCGTGCCCTGGCCTACCACCGCTACCTGCAACGCGAGCGGGCACAGCGCATCACCACGCTGACAGCCGACCTGAAAGAGCTGGAAGTGCTGCAGGCGCAGATCGCCGAGCGCAAGCAGAAGCTGCAGGGTGCGCAGCAGGACCAGAAGCAGCAGGCTGCGGCGCTGGAAGCCGACCGTCGCGATCGCGCCAGGACCGTCGCCTCGCTGGATGAGCGCTTCAAGGACCAGCGCGAGAAGGAACAGGCGCTGGGCCAGGACGCCAAGGCACTGGAGAAGCTGCTGGCCAACCTGCGTGCCGCTGCGGCAAGGGCCGAAGCCGAGCGCCGCGCCGCGGCGCGGCGAGCAGCCGCTGAAAAGGCCGCCGCCGAGCGTGCCGCACGCCAGGCCGCCGCGCAGGGCCGCCCGCCACCGCCGCCCACCAAGGTCCCGCCTGCCGTGGCCTCTGCGCCGGCGCCGAAGGTGGGTGGCCTGGGCTGGCCGTTGTCGGGCAACCTGTTGGCCCGCTACGGCGGAAAGCTGCCCGACGGCCGCACCAGCAGTGGTGTGTTGATCGGCGCGCCCGCCGGCAGCACCGTCACCGCCGTGGCCGACGGCACCGTGGTGTTCTCCGATTGGATGACCGGCTACGGCATGATCCTGATCGTCGATCACGGCAACGGCTACATGAGCCTGTACGCGCACAACGACACCCTGCTGAAGGATGCCGGCGCACGGGTCAGCCGCGGCGATGCGGTGGCCAAGGTCGGCAATTCCGGTGGCCAGGGCGTGACCGCGCTGTACTTCGAACTGCGCCGGGGCGGGCAGCCGGTCAACCCGGACAGCTGGCTGCAGCGGCGCTGAATCCGGCGCTGTCGAGTGGCGGACGGATTCAACGGGAATTTAGCTGTGCTTCGCGCATAATCGACGCATGTGCCTTGGGCACGATGCCAACGTCGACAGGAGTGATCCATGCGCGCAGCCCGTACCGCCACCCTCTTGCTGGCCCTGTTGCCGGCGCTGTCCTGGGCGCAGCAGACCGCGCCCGCCCCGAGCAAGGAAACCAGCGGGCAGGCAGCGAACAGCGAGGAGGCGGTGACCTCGAAGGTGCCGCTGGAGGACATCCGCCGCTTCGTGGCGGTGTACAACGCGGTGCGCGCGGCCTATGTCGACCCGGTCGATGACAAGAAGCTGATGCAGTCGGCGGTGCGCGGCCTGCTGCTCGACCTCGACCCGCACAGCACGTACTTCAACAAGGAAGACGCGCAGGCCTTCGACGAGCAGGCCAACGGCGCCTACGAGGGCATCGGCGTGGAGTTGCAGCAGCAGCCCGACAACGCCAGCATGAAGGTCATCTCGCCGATCGACGACACGCCGGCGGCCAAGGCCGGCATCCTCGCCGGTGACCTGATCATCGCCATCGACGGCAAGCCGATCAGCGCCATTGATGCGAGCGAACCGTTGCGTGGCCCGGCCGGCAGCAAGGTGGTGCTGACCATCGTGCGCGCGGGCAAGCCGAAGCCGTTCGACGTCAGCCTCACCCGCCAGACCATCCGCGTGACCAGCGTGCGCAGCCGCCTGCTGGAGCCGGGCTACGGCTACATCCGCCTGAGCACCTTCCAGGCCGACACCGGGTCGGACTTCCAGAAGCACCTGCAGCAGCTGCAGAAGCAGTCCGGTGGCCAGCTCAAGGGCCTGGTGCTGGATCTGCGCAGCAACCCGGGCGGCCTTTTGACTGCCGCGGTGCAGGTGGCCGACGACCTGCTCGACAAGGGCAACATCGTCAGCACCCGCGGCCGCATCAGCATCAGTGATGCCCGGTTCGATGCGACGCCGGGCGACCTGCTGAAGGGCGCACCAGTGGTGGTGCTGGTCGATGCCGGTTCGGCCAGCGCCTCGGAAGTGCTGGCTGGGGCGCTGCGCGACAACAAGCGCGCGCGCGTGGTCGGCAGCCGCACCTTCGGCAAAGGCTCGGTGCAGACCGTGTTGCCGCTGGACAACGGTGACTCGGTGAAGCTGACCACCGCGCGTTATTACACGCCCAGCGGCAAGTCGATCCAGGCCACTGGCATCGTGCCGGAGGTCGAACTGAAGCCTGCGGCGCGCCCGGGAGACGAGGCACTGCCGGCCAGCCTGAGCGATTACAGCGAAGCGACCCTGCCGGGCCATCTGCGTGGCGACGACGAAGGCACCGAGGGCTACCGCGCCGGTGCGGTGCTGCCGGGCGATGGCCCGATCAACGACGCGCTGGCCGAGCTGAAGAACCCGGGTTCGGTGGCTGCACGCTTGAAGGCCGAAGCGGCGAAGGCGGATGCGGCCAAGGCTGCGAAGGCCGCTGCGGCGAAGCCGGAAGCGAAGGTCGAACCTAAGCCGGAAGCACAGCCGGAAGCAAAGCCCGCACCGGCCCCAGCGAAGCCGTGAGGTAGCGCCGGGCCATGCCCGGCGTCGGCTCAAGGGCGGAAGAAGAAACCAAATGCCGGCCAGCGGCCGGCACTACCAGGGGTCAGAAGCCGTGGCGCTTGCGCAGCCGGCGGGCGATCGCCGCGCGCACGTAGACCCCGTACACCAGGCCGAACACGAAGCCGCCGATGTGGGCCCACCAGGCCACCATGCCGAAGCTCGGGCCGATATGGGCGAACACCACCTGCAGCGCTGCCCATACGCCGATCAGCAGGTAGGCCGGGGCACGCACGAATTCCAGGAACAGGCCAAGCGGGATCACCACGCCCAGCCGCGCCCCCGGGAACAGGGCCAGGTAGGCACCGATCAGTGCCGAGACCGCGCCACTGGCACCGATGATGATCTGGTCCGGGCTGCCCATGGTGTAGATGGCCACCAGGTTGGACACCGCGCCGCCGACCAGGAACAGCAGCAGTAGGCGCCAGGGGCCCAGCACCCGCTCAGCAGGCAGGCCGAAGATCAGCAGGAACACCAGGTTGCCCAGCAGGTGCGACCAGTCCGCGTGCAGGAACAGGGCGGTGAACAGGCGCAGCACGCTGCCGTCCTGCAGCGTCGCCCACCAGTCGAGCGGGTGGGTCAGGCCCGTGGACAGGGCGCCCCAGTCCAGCCAGAGGCTGCCGCGGGCATCGTCCGGACGCGAGATCGACCATAGGAACGCCAGCCACAGTGCCGCAAACAGCACGGGCGTGGCCCAGCGCAGGGCCGCCTTCTTGCGGGACGGGAGGGAGACGAACATGGCACTAGCCTAGCGTGCGGGCGCTTGCGACGGGGATTGTCCTGTTCAGCTTTTGAGACGAAAAAACCGCCTGCGTCGTTATTGTTTCATTAACGGCTCTGGGTAATACTCGCATACGGCGTCGTATGTCGGGAGGGGAATCCGGCGCGCTTCGACGGGCCTCTGGGCCTGCCGGGCGCAGGCGCACTCAGAGCACCATCACCGCTTACCGGAGAGAGAGAACTACGATGCAAACCGCTTCCACCATTGCCCGACTGACCCTGCTGGCCGTCGGCGTTGCCGGTGCGCTGGCCGCCGCCGATGCCAATGCTGCCGCCTTCCAGCTGAAGGAAAACAGCGCCAAGGGCCTGGGCCGCGCGTTCGCCGGCTCCGGCAGCGCCGAAGGCGACGCCTCCATCATCGCCGTCAACCCGGCCGGCATGCGCCAGCTTGATGGCACCCTGATTCAGGGTGACCTGAGCGCCATCAGCTTCAAGGCCGAGTTCAAAGGCCAAGGCCGTAAGCCGACCGGCGCCGCGCAGACCGGCGGTGACGGCGGCGACGCTGGAATGATCGCCCCGGTTCCGGCCGCATACTTCCATATGCCAGTCGGCGAGAAGGCGCACTTCGGTGTGTCGCTGACTGCTCCGTTTGGTTTCAAGACCCAGTACGACAATGGTTGGGTGGGTCGCTACAGCGGCCTGAAGACCGATTTGAAGGCGATCGACCTCGGCTTCGCCGCATCCTATGACGTCAACCCGTACGTTTCCTTCGGTGCGTCGGTGTTCGTCGAGCACCTGACTATCGAGCTGAGCAACAACATCGATTTCGGTACTGCGCTGGCCCAGGCCCGCGTGCCGGGTTACGCCCCGGGCAGCGCCGACGGCAAGCTGACCGTTGAAGGCGACAACAATGCAGTGGGCTGGACGGTCGGTGGTCTGTTCTCGATCGATGAGAATACCCACATCGGCCTGAGCTACCGCTCCAAGGTTACGCACAAGATCACCGGTGGCGATGCCACCTTCCTGATGCCGAACGACAATGGCCGCACCGCGACCATCCTGGGACAGACTCAGCCGGGCCAGTTCGTCAGCACCAGCGGGAAGGCAACCGTAAAGCTGCCGGCGTCGGCAACCCTCAGTGTGACCCACAAGGTCAACGACCGCTGGACTGTGATGGGTGACGTCACCCGCACCGCTTGGTCGACCGCATTCGACGCTGTCACCATCGACTACGCTTCGGCCCAGAAGGACTCTGTGCTGGACTTCGGCTATCGCGATACCACCTTCGTGTCGCTGGGTGCGGACTACAAGCTGAGCGATACCGTCACCCTGCGCGGTGGTGTCGCGCTGGACCAGACCCCGACTACCGACGCTCATCGCGATGTGCGCGTGCCAGATACCAGCCGCAAGTGGCTGTCGCTGGGCGTGGGCTGGACCCCGTCGGCTAACACCGAATACAACTTCGGCTACACCCACCTGTTCACCAGCGACCCGAACGTGAACATCAAGCCGACTACCAACAACCAGGGCAACTCGCTGGCTGGCAAGTACAAGGTTCGTGGCGACGTGCTGGCAGCTTCGTTCCAGTACAAGTTCTGATCCAGGCGATTGCCTGAAGCAAGACACGGAAGGCCCCGCGTAAGCGGGGCCTTCTTTTTGCAGTGCGGCCCAGGGCATCCACGTCGGGCGTGGCTACGCCCGGTTGTGTACGCAGGGGGCGAATCCATGACAATAGCGTCATGAACCTGTCCGACCCGAACTTCCAGCTGGAGCTGGCTGCCAACATCGCCGTCGCCGGCTCGATCCTGCTGGCCGGCCGCAACAACGTGCACACCTGGTGGCTGGGCATCGTCGGCTGCGCATTGTTTGCTGCGGTGTTCGAACGATCGCACCTGTATGCGGACATGGTGCTGCAGTTCTTCTTCATCGCCATCAGCGTGCTGGGCTGGTGGCAGTGGCTGCGTGGTGACCATGGCGCGCCGTTGCCGATCACTTCATTGCGGCCGCGCGCCTGGGCCTGGCTGGCGCCGCTGGCAGTGGTGGCCACCTTCGGCTACGGCTGGATGCTGACCCGCCTGACCAATGCCTACGCGCCGTACATCGATTCGGCGGTGCTGGTATTGAGCGTGATCGCGCAGATCCTGATGATGCGCCGCAAGCTGGAATCGTGGTGGGTGTGGCTGCTGGTGAACACCGTGGCGGTGCCGCTGTACTACAGCCGTGGCCTGCACCTGACCTCGATCCTGTACGTGGGCTTCTGGATCAATGCGCTGGTGGCCTTGCGCCATTGGCGGCACCTGATGCGTGACGAGGCCAAGACGGCCGATGCTGCTGCCTGAGCGCGTTGCACGCGGCCTGGTGGTGGGCAAGTTCTGCCCGCTGCACCTCGGCCACGAACGCCTGATCGAGTTCGCCGCCACGCGCTGCCGGCAGCTGCTGGTGATTGGCTGGTCGCAGCCGGGTTTCCCAGGCTACAGCGCCGAGCGTCGCGAGCGCTGGCTGCGAGCGCGCTTCCCGCAGGCGACGGTGGCGGTGCTGGATGACGCGCGGCTGGCAGCATGGTGCGCCCAGCACGGTTTGCCCGTGCGCACGCTGCCGCAGGACAGCGACAACGAGCACGTGCAGCGCGAGTTCACCGCCTGGCTGTGCCTGAGCCTGTTCGGCGGGCCGGTGCAGGCGGTGTACACCGGGGAGGACTACGGTGACGGCTTCGCGCAGGCGTTGGCCACGCACTTCGGTGCGCCGGTACGCCATGAGCGGTTCGATCGCGCACTGGACGTCGGGCAGGCGTGTGGCACCCAGCTGCGCGCCGATCCACATGCGCACCGTCATGGCCTCGCACCGCAGGTCTATGCCGGCTATGTGCAGCGCGTGGCGTTCATTGGTGGCGAGTCCAGCGGAAAGACCACGCTGGCGCGCGTGATGGCCGAGCGCCTGCAGACCGCTTGGGTGCCGGAGTATGGCCGCACGCTATGGGAGCAGCAGGGCGGAGAGCTGACGCCAGATGATCTGCTTCGCATCGCAATGGCACAGCCGCAGCACGAAGACGAGACCGCACGGCATGCGCATCGCTGGCTGTTCTGCGATACCACGCCGCTGGTGACGCTGGGCTACAGCGGCTGGATGTCTGGTACGGCGCCGGAGGCACTGCGGCAGGCTGCATTGCGACCGTATGACCTGCTGTTCCTGTGTGCGCCGGATATCCCGTTCGACCAGGACGGCACGCGGGTGGGCGAAGCCTTCCGGGCGCAGCAGCATGCGTGGTACGTGCGCGAGCTGGAGGCGCGGGGAGTCGACTACGTGCTGCTGGAGGGGGGGCTGGAAGCGCGCATCGCGCGCGTGCACGGCGAGCTGGCGAAGCGGGCGGACAATCGGTTCAGTGTTGCCCAGCCTCTGTAGAGCGAGCCCACGCTCGGCTGTGCGAGGCAAACCGAGCGTGGGCCCGGCTCTACAGGAAGCAGGGCACAAAAAACCCCGCTTTCGCGGGGTTTTTCGTTCACTGCATCAACCGGGCGATCAGTCGCCCAGGGTCAGCAGCGAGGCGTTGCCGCCGGCGGCGGTGGTATTCACCGTCACCGTCTTTTCGGTGGCGAAGCGCAGCAGGTAGTGCGGGCCGCCGGCCTTCGGGCCGGTGCCGGACAGGCCCTGGCCGCCGAACGGCTGCACGCCGACCACCGCACCGATCTGGTTGCGGTTGACGTAGACGTTGCCGACATGGATGCCGTTGCTGATGCGGTCGACGGTCTCGTCGATGCGCGAATGCACGCCCAGGGTCAGGCCGTAGCCGGTGGCGTTGATCTGGTCGATCACCGCGTCGAGCTGGTCGCCCTTCCAGCGGATCACGTGCAGCACCGGGCCGAACACTTCCTTCTGCAGCTGGCCCAGGTCCTTCAGTTCGTACGCGCGCGGTGCGAAGAAGGTGCCGTTGGCGGCCTCGGCCGACAGCTCGGCGGCGGCGATCAGGCGCGCTTCGCGGTCCATGCGCTCAGCGTGGTCCTGCAGGATCTTCAGCGCATCTGCATCGATCACCGGGCCGACGTCGGTGGACAGCAGGCCGGGGTTGCCGACCTTCAGTTCCTTCATCGCACCGGCCAGCATGGTCATCACCTTGTCGGCGATGTCGTCCTGCACGAACAGCACGCGCGCGGCCGAGCAGCGCTGGCCGGCGGAGGTGAAGGCCGAACCGATCGCGTCCTTGACCAGCTGTTCCGGCAGCGCCGACGAATCGGCGATGAAGGCGTTCTGGCCGCCGGTCTCGGCAATCAGCACACCGATGGCGGCGTCACGCGCCGCCATCGCGCGGTTGATCGCACGGGCGGTGTCGGTGGAGCCGGTGAAGGCCACGCCGGCCACGCGCGGGTCGGCGGTCAGC
This sequence comes from Stenotrophomonas sp. YJH_SMC_91, assembly GCF_059368495.1. Lineage (NCBI taxonomy): Bacteria > Pseudomonadati > Pseudomonadota > Gammaproteobacteria > Lysobacterales > Lysobacteraceae > Stenotrophomonas > Stenotrophomonas sp. YJH_SMC_91. The sequence goes on from NZ_JCAFRT010000017.1 coordinate 10,946, forward strand.
GCGGCACCGACGGTAGCACCGTCGCCCGGCAGGAACTGCACCACCTCGGCCGGCACGCCGGCGTCGTGCAGCAGCTTCACCGCGTAGTAGCCGATCAGGTTGGTCTGCTCGGCCGGCTTGGCGATGACGCTGTTGCCGGCGGCCAGGGCGGCAGCGACCTGGCCCAGGAAGATCGCCAGCGGGAAGTTCCACGGGCTGATGCAAACGAACACGCCGCGGCCGTGCAGCTGCAGCTCGTTGGACTCACCGGTCGGGCTCGGCAGCTTCTCGGCGTGGCTGAACTGCTCGCGCGCCTGCTTGGCGTAGTAGCGCAGGAAGTCCACCGCTTCGCGCACTTCGGCGATGCTGTCGGGCAGGCTCTTGCCGGCTTCCTTCACGCACAGCGCCATGAATTCCGGCATGCGTGCTTCCAGCTGGTCGGCGGCGTGCTCGAGGATGGCGGCGCGGCTGGCGGCCGGGGTGCGGTTCCAGGCCGGCTGCGCGGCTACGGCATTCGCCAGGGCCTTCTGCACGGTGGCGGCGTCTGCGGCCAGCCACTGGCCAACTACTTCGCGGGTGTCGGCCGGGTTGGTCACCGGCAGCGCGGCGCAGGCCGGGTTGGCGCCCGGCACCAGCGGCGCGGCCTGCCAGGGCTTCACAGCCGCGTTGATCTGCTCGGCCAGGGCGCGCAGTTCGTTGTCGTTGGCGAGGTTGGCGCCCATGGAGTTCTTCCTGTCGTGGTTCTGGCTGCGCAGCAGGTCAACCGGCAGCGGGATCTTGGGATGCGGAATCGAAGCGAACGAGGCGACCATCTCGACCGGGTCGCGGATCAGGTCGGCGATCGGCACGCGCTCGTCGGTGATGCGGTTGACGAAACTGGAGTTGGCGCCGTTTTCCAGCAGGCGACGCACCAGGTACGGCAGCAGGTCTTCATGCGAACCGACCGGTGCATACACGCGGCAGGGCAGGCCCAGGCGGTCAGCCGGCACCACTTCGGCGTACAGGTCGTCGCCCATGCCGTGCAGCTTCTGGTGCTCGTACACGCCGCCGTTGGCGATGCTGCGCACGGCCGCGATGGTGTGCGCGTTGTGCGTGGCGAACATCGGGTAGATCGCGTCGGCATGGGTGAACAGCCGCTTGGCGCAGGCCAGGTAGGACACGTCGGTGTTCTGCTTGCGGGTGAACACCGGGTAGCCCGGGTAGCCTTCGATCTGCGCGCGCTTGATCTCGGCGTCCCAGTACGCGCCCTTGACCAGGCGCACCTGCAGGCGGCGACCGGCGCGGCGCGCCATGTCGGCCAGGTGGTCGATCGTGTACGGGGTGCGCTTCTGGTAGGCCTGCACGACCACGCCGAAGCCATCCCAGCCGGACAGCGACGCGTCGGAGAACACCTGCTCGATGATGTCCAGCGACAGTTCCAGGCGGTCGGACTCTTCGGCGTCGACGGTGCAGCCGATGCCGTAGCTCTTGGCCAGCTGCGCCAGTTCCAGCACGCCCGGCACCAGGTCCTTCAGCACGCGCTCGCGCTTGGCGTGCTCGTAGCGCGGGTACAGCGCCGACAGCTTGATCGAGATGCCCGGGGCATTGTTGACGTCGCCGTCCGGACGGCCGCCGCGTGCCTTGTGATCGCCGCCGATGGCGTGGATCGCACGACGGTAGTCTTCCAGGTAGCGCAGCGCGTCCTTCATGGTCAGCGCACCTTCGCCGAGCATGTCGAAGGAGTAGCGGTAGCTGGCGTTGTCGCCCTTGTGCGAGCGCGCCAGCGCTTCGCTGATGGTGCGGCCCATGACGAACTGGTGGCCCATGATCTTCATCGCCTGGCGCACGGCCAGGCGCACCACCGGCTCACCGACGCGGCCGACCAGGCGCTTGAACGCGCTGGGCGCATCGGCGCGGGTGGCGTCGTTCATCTGCACCAGCTTGCCGGTCAGCATCAGGCCCCAGGTGGAGGCATTGACCAGCACCGAGTCGCTGCCGCCCAGGTGCTTTTCCCAGTCGGCATCGGCCAGCTTGTCGCGGATCAGCTTGTCGGCGGTGTCCTGGTCCGGAATACGCAGCAGTGCCTCGGCCACGCACATCAGCAGCACGCCTTCCTCGCTGCCCAGGTCGTACTGGCGCATGAAGGCTTCGATCGCGCCCTGGTCCTTGGCGCGCACGCGCACGCGGCCGACCAGGTCGGCGGCCAGTGCCTGCACCCGGGCCTGCTCGTCGGCGGGCAGGCGGGCCTGCGCCAGCAGCTCGCGCACGTGGGTGGCCTCGTCCTTCAACCAGGCGTCGGTGATGGCCTGGCGGAACGGGTTGGGGGGCGCCGGCAGTTCCGGCGACAGCAACGCGCCGGGACGCAGGGCGTCGGGGGCTGCAGGGGAGGAGGAAGGTGCGTTCATGCCGGTCCGGCCAGTGGAAAACTTGGCGATTTTAATCATTTTTGCGGGTTGCGGAAGTGCCCTGCAGCCACCTTCGTGAAGCGCTGATAGCCAATAGCTGCGGTGGATTCAGCGTGTTCAGCAAGTGCGGATGAGTTTGTGCCGAATTCGTCATTCGTACTGCCGACCTCATGCTGTGTTGCAGCATCGGAAAATGTGTGAATGCACCCTTGCTACCGGCGAGAGGGCGGGGCTACCATCGAGGCGTTTCCCGCGGCAGGAACGCGGTTGCGACATGATCGAGGTGCTTCCAGCTCCGGATGGGTCAGGTACGCAGCTGCGGCTGCGTCCCCCACGGGCGCTCGATGCCCGGCAGTTCGTCCTGTTGTTCACCGTGTTGTCGGGTGCGATGTGGCTGGTGTCCGCCCTCGGGTGGTTGGCCGGCAATGCATTCGCCCCCCTGTTCGCGCTGCTGTACAGCCTGGTGCTGGCGGCCGCGCTGCGTGCCTTGTGGCGCAGCGGTGAACGGCAGGAGGAGATCCGGGTAGTGCCGGCGTACGTGGAGGTCATCCCCGTACCCGGTGGATCGCCGGTGTTCCGGGCCCATCCCCACTGGGTGCGCCTGCTCACCGACGATGAGAGGGTCCGGCTGGCATCCAGCGGCCGGCAGGTGGAGGTGGGGAGTTTCCTCGCACCGGCCGAACGTCAGACGCTCGCAGAGACACTTGAAAGCTTGCTCGCCGCCAGCGATGGCGGCAACCGACGACGCTAAGGGTCTAGGCAATGAAGCAAAGCAGCAGGTGGGGCACGAAGTGCGTGAACGCGGTCGCCGCGATGCTGGCGACCGGGGGACTGATGCCGGCGTTGGCCTGGGCCCAGGCGGCCGATCCGAAGCCGTGGCAGCTGAACATGGGCAAGGGGGTGACCCAGACCTCGCGCCTGGCCTGGGAATCGAACAACCTGTCGTTGATCATCTGCACGGTGATCGGCGTCATCGTGTTCGGGGCGATGGCCTACGCCATCTTCAAGTTCCGCAAATCCAAGGGCGCGGTCGCGGCCACCTTCAGCCACAACACCAAGGCCGAGATCATCTGGACAGTGATCCCGGTGATCATCCTGATCGTGATGGCATGGCCGGCCACGGCCAACCTGATCAAGATGTACGACACCCGCGATGCCGAGATGACGGTGAAGGTCACCGGCTACCAGTGGATGTGGAAGTACGAATACCTCGGCGAGAACGTCACCTTCACCAGCCGCCTGGACCGCGAGTCCGACCGGGTGCGGCAGAGCGGCATCGTGCCGACCCGCGAAAGCCATCCGCACTACCTTCTGGATGTCGACAACCGCCTGGTGCTGCCGGTCGATACCAAGGTGCGTTTCGTCATCACCTCCGACGACGTGATCCACGCCTGGTGGGTGCCGGCGCTGGGCTGGAAGCAGGACGCCATCCCCGGCTTCATCAACGAAGCCTGGACCAGCATCGAGCAGCCCGGTGTCTACCGCGGCCAGTGCGCCGAGCTGTGCGGCAAGGACCACGGCTTCATGCCGATCGTGGTCGAGGCGGTGTCCAAGGAGGACTTCAGGAAGTGGCTGGCGCAGCGCAAGCCGGCGCCGCCCGCCGAGCCCGCCACGCCTGCGGCACCTGCCGAACCGACTGCACCGACGGGCGAGGCACCGGCTGCGCCTGCTGCTGCAGAAGCCGGCAGCGCGCCTGCCACCGCGGCCAGCGGAGCGTGATGTAAAGCCCGCGGCCGTTCGCGGCCGCGGTGACAACCGATTCTGAGAGGTGTTTTGCAATGGCGCACTCGGCAGTTGGGCACGACGATCACCATCACCACCAGAGCTTCTTCGAACGTTGGTTCTTCTCGACCAACCACAAGGACATCGGCACGCTGTACCTCGGTTTCAGCTTCATCATGTTCATCATCGGCGCGGCGATGAGCGTGGTGATCCGCGCCGAGCTGGCGCAGCCGGGCCTGCAGTTCGTCAAGCCCGAGTTCTTCAACCAGATGACCACCGTGCATGCGCTGGTGATGATCTTCGGTGGGGTGATGCCGGCCTTTGTCGGCCTGGCCAACTGGATGATCCCGCTGCAGATCGGCGCGCCGGACATGGCGCTGCCACGCATGAACAACTGGTCGTTCTGGTTGCTGCCGGTGGCTTTCAGCCTGCTGCTGCTGACCCTGTTCCTGCCGGGCGGCGCACCGGCCGGCGGCTGGACGCTGTACCCGCCGCTGTCGCTGCAGGGCGGCTACAACGTCGCCTTCAGCGTGTTCGCCATCCACGTGGCCGGCATCAGTTCGATCATGGGCGCGATCAACATCATCGCCACCGTGCTCAACATGCGTGCGCCGGGCATCGACCTGCTGAAAATGCCGATCTTCTGCTGGGCCTGGCTGATCACCGCCTTCCTGCTGATCGCAGTGATGCCGGTGCTGGCCGGTGCGGTGACCATGCTGCTGACCGACAAGTTCTTCGGCACCAGCTTCTTCAACGCCGCCGGTGGCGGTGACCCGGTGATGTACCAGCACATCTTCTGGTTCTTCGGCCATCCCGAGGTCTACATCATGATCCTGCCCGCCTTCGGCGTGGTCAGCGAGATCATCCCGACCTTCAGCCGCAAGCCGCTGTTCGGCTACCAGGCGATGGTGTACGCCACCGCCGCGATCGCCTTCCTGTCGTTCATCGTCTGGGCCCACCACATGTTCACCGTGGGCATGCCGCTGGGCGGCGAGATCTACTTCATGTTCGCCACCATGCTGATCTCGATCCCGACCGGCGTGAAGGTGTTCAACTGGGTCAGCACCATGTGGCGTGGCTCGCTGACGTTCGAGGCACCGATGCTGTGGTCGGTGGCCTTCGTCATCCTGTTCACCATCGGTGGCTTCTCCGGCCTGATGCTGGCGATCGTCGCCGCCGACTTCCAGTACCACGACACCTACTTCGTGGTCGCCCACTTCCACTACGTGCTGGTGACCGGTGCGGTGTTCGCACTGATCGCCGCGGTGTACTACTGGTGGCCGAAGTGGACCGGGCGGATGTACAGCGAGAAGTGGGCCAAGGTGCACTTCTGGTGGTCGATCGTATTCGTCAACCTGTTGTTCTTCCCGCAGCATTTCCTCGGCCTGGCCGGCATGCCGCGCCGCATTCCCGATTACAGCGTGGCCTTCGCCGACTGGAACCTGATCAGCTCGATCGGTGCGTTCGGCATGTTCGTTACCCCGTTCATGATGGCCGCGATCCTGCTGTCCTCGCTGCGCAACGGCGAGAAGGCCGAGGCGCGGTCCTGGGAGGGTGCGCGCGGCCTGGAGTGGACGCTGCCGTCGCCGGCACCGGCACATACCTTCACCACGCCGCCGACCATCCGTCCGGGAGATCTGGCGCATGACGACATCACGCATTGAGGTGGGGCATGCATAACGAGAGCCCGCTGCCGATCGGTAGAGTCGACTGTCAGTCGACTCGCGAAGTGCAGCCGACTAACAGTCGGCTCTACCAAAGCCAAAGCCAAAGCCAAAGCCAGACCGAAGCCCAACGCCACGGCATCGAACAGCAACGGCAGCGCGCCAGGCGCACGGCGATGTGGGTCGGCGCCATCGCCGTGCTGGTCTACGTCGGCTTCATCCTCAGCGGGGTGATCGGCCGATGAGCGAGGCACCGTCCAGCACACCGTCACGCAGTGCGGGGCTGCCGCGCCTGATCGGTGTGGCGGTGGCGGTGTTCCTGCTCACGTTCTCGCTGGTGCCGCTGTACCGCATCGCCTGCGAAAAGGTGTTCGGTGTACGCCTGGAACGCGGCCCCGGCAGCGAGGCCAGCACCGGCGCCGCCACCGGCAAGCGCACCGTGCGCGTGGAGTTCGATGGCGGCGTCAATTCGCGCCTGCCCTGGTCGTTCCATCCCGAGCAGTTGACCATGGACGTGGTGCCCGGCGAACTCAACGAAGCGCTGTACTTCGCCCGCAACGACAGCCAGCAGGCGGTGGTCGGCAGTGCGGTGCCTTCCGTGGCGCCGGCGCGTGCCTCGGGCTTCTTCAGCAAGACCGAATGTTTCTGTTTCACCGCGCAGACGCTGCAGGCTGGCGAGAAGCGCGACATGCCGGTGCGTTTCATCGTCGATCCGGACCTGCCGCCGGAGATCAAGACGATCACCTTGTCCTACACCTTCTACCGCAACGACGCGCTGTCCGATCGGCTGGCCCCGGCCGCCACCTCGGAAGGCGCGCACGCCGCACCCTGACCCGGATACCGACATGGCCCAGACACCGACCGACGCCAACGTGTACTTCGTCCCGGCCCAGAGCAAATGGCCGTTCGTGGGTTCCATCGCGATGATGGTGACCATGGTGGGCGTGGCCAGCTGGCTCAACGATGCCAGCTGGGGGCGCTGGACGTTCTACATCGGCATCGCGATGCTGGTGCTGACCCTGTTCTGGTGGTTCAGCGACGTGGTGCGCGAGTCGCAGGCGGGCAACTACAACCACCAGGTCGATGGCTCGTTCCGGATGGGGATGATCTGGTTCATCTTCTCCGAAGTGATGTTCTTCGGCGCCTTCTTTGGCGCGCTGTTCTACACCCGCAACCTGGGCCTGTCGTGGCTCAGCGGCGAAGGCCGCGGGGTGATGACCAACGAGCTGCTCTGGCAGGGTTATTCCGCCGGCTGGCCGACCAACGGCCCCGCGGCGATCGGCGGCGCGTTCCAGACCATCCCGGCCTGGGGCCTGCCGCTGATCAACACGCTGATCCTGCTCACCTCCGGCGTGACCCTGACCATCGCCCATCACGCACTGAAGGCCGGCAACCGCCGCCAGCTGCTGATCTGGCTGGGCCTGACCGTGGTGCTTGGCCTGGGCTTCCTGACCCTGCAGGCGGAGGAGTACATCCACGCCTACAAGGAACTGAACCTGACGCTCGGCTCGGGCATCTACGGTTCGACGTTCTTCATGCTGACCGGCTTCCACGGCGCGCACGTGCTGCTGGGCACGATCATGCTGATCGTGATGTGGCTGCGTTCGGCCAAGGGACACTTCACCCGCGACAACCATTTCGGTTTTGAAGCGGCCGCGTGGTACTGGCACTTCGTCGACGTGGTGTGGCTGATGCTCTTCATGTTCGTCTACGTGCTTTGACCGCGCACGCATCGGTGGCCTCAGCCGCCGATGCCGTGCGGTTTGATCCAGCCCATGTAGATGCTCACGATCACCAGCAGGATCAACGCAACCGACACCGCGATGCGGCGCGTCAGTGCGTTGACCGTGCGCTTGGTCTGGCCGCGGTCGACCAGCAGGTAATACAGGCCGGCGCCCAGATTCCAGACGATGACGATCAGAAACGCGATTACCAGCAGGGTCTTCAGCGAATCACTCATGCGCGGCTCGAGGGCAGGGTGGATGCGCCTATCTGACCGCGTTTGCGCGGACTTGTCATGATGCGCCAGCACACGCGCGTGATCGGATGGCTGCTGGCGGTGCTGGCAATGGTTGGTTTCACCGCATTGGGGCTGTGGCAGCTGCAGCGCATGCATGCCAAACAGGCAATGTTGGATGCACAAGGTCCAGCTGTGGCACAGGCGCTGCCACTGGCGCAGGCTCTGGTTGCACCTGGCGCCTTGCACGGCGTGGCCGACCACGGTCGCTTCCTGCCCGGCGTGGTGCTGCTGGACAACCAGACCCGGCACGGCCGCGCGGGCGTGAAGATCTATCGCCCGTTCCGCAGTGACGAGGGCAGCGTGCTGCTGGTCGATCTGGGCTGGCGCGCGCTGCCGCCCGATCGCAGGCTGCCGGATGTGCCGGCACCGCCTTCGCCGGTGGCGGTGCGTGGCCTGCTGGCGCCGCCGCCGTCGGCGGGGCTGGCCCTGGGCCCGGCGTTCTCCGCTACCGATGAGGCCGGGCGTTGGCTTGCCAGCCGCTTGCCCGCCGAGGGCCTGGCGGCGGCGCTTGGCCTGCCGGGATTGCCTGATCGCGTCCTGCGGCTGGACCCGGCGCTGCCCTTCGGCGACGAACGCGACCTGGACCTGCTGCCGAACACGCTGCCGCCGCAACGCCACCTGGGCTACGCCGTGCAGTGGTTCGGCCTGGCCCTGACCGTGCTGGTGGTCGCGCTGGTACTGGAGTGGCGCAGGCGACGTGCTGCCCGGTAGTGCCGGCCGCTGGCCGGCAACCCCCGCATTCCTGGATGCCGGCCGGCGGCCGGCGCTACCGCGGCGTCACACCCGCATCCCTCACCCAACCATGAGAAAATGCCCCGCATGAACACTGCTACGTCCCCGCAGGCGCGCGGCTCCGGCCGCCGGACCCTGGTGCTGCTGTTTGCCGTGTTCTTCGGGGCGATGGCGCTGGCCGCCGTGCTGCGCTTCTCTGGCTGGCAGCCCACCGGGCACCGCAATGCCGGCCAGCTGCTGAAGCCGCCTGTGGACCTGCGCCAGCAGGCGCCGACCCTGGCCAACGGCCAGCCGTACCCGTGGAACCCCGAAGCCCGTACCTGGCGCCTGCTGGTGGCGCCGGCCGGTGCCTGCGACGCCCAGTGCGTCACTTTGTCGCAGGGACTGGGCAAGGTGTGGCAGCTGTTCGGCCATAACGCCGATAATGTCGAAATCCTGTGGCTGGGAACGCCACCGGCGTCGATCGCCTCGCTGCCCGCGCTGCGGCCGCTGGCTCCGTCGCCAGCACTGCGCGCGGCCCTGCCCGGCGTCGACGATCCGGCTGGCCTGCCGGTCTACGTGATCGATCCGAACGGCTTCGTGATCATGCGTCATGCCCCGGGCACCGACCTCGGTGGCCTGCGCAAGGACATGGCCACGTTGCTGAAACTGAAGTGAGTCCCGTTTGATGAGCCTTTCCGCGCGTCCGGCGCTGCACCGCAATTTCCACCGCCTGGCGTGGTTCGCCATGATCATGACCGCGAGCACGATCATGTTCGGCGCCTTCGTGCGCCTGTCCGATGCCGGCCTGAGCTGCCCGGACTGGCCGACCTGCTATGGCCAGGCCACCTGGCCGCAGCACGTGGAAGAGACCATCGGCCACCCGGCGGCGGAGATCCGCCCGCTGGAGACCCACAAGGCCTGGCGTGAACAGGTGCACCGCTTCCTGGCCGGCGCACTGGGCATCGAGATCCTGACCCTGGCGCTGCTGGCCACGCGCAAGCGGCGATTCGGAAGCACGGCGGTGGTGACCGCCTGCGTGCTGGTGGCCGCCGGCATACCCCTGTACATGATGGGCTGGCATGGCACCGCCAGTACCTTGGCTCTGATCGGCGAGGCGATCCTGCTGATCGCCGCGCTGCGCTGGAGCAACATCGACCTGGCGCGCGCTGCACTGCTGACCCTGGCCGTGGTGATCTTCCAGGCCCTGCTGGGCATGTGGACGGTGACCCTGCTGCTCAAGCCCATCGTGGTGATGGGGCACCTGCTGGGCGGCATGCTGATGTTCGCGCTGCTGGTCTGGATGGCCTGGCGCGCCACGCACATGCCGATCACCCTGGCCGAAGCACCGAAGCTGAAGTGGGTGCTGCGCATCGGCGTGGCGGTGCTGGTCACCCAGATCGCACTGGGCGGATGGGTCAGTGCCAACTATGCGGCGCTGGCCTGCGGCGGCGGCAGCGCCTCGCTGGACAACTTCCCGCGCTGTGCCAACCAGTGGTGGCCGCAGCACAACTTCGTCGAAGGCTTCACCCTGTGGCGCGGCATCGGCGTGGATTACGAAGGCGGCGTGCTGGATGGCGCCTCGCGTATCGCCATCCAGATGGCGCACCGGCTGTTCGCGGTGGTGGTGGCCGTCTACCTGCTGTGGCTGGGCGTGCGCCTGTTCCGCTTGCCGAGCATGCGTGGCTGGGCCAGCGCGCTGATCGCGCTGCTGGTGCTGCAGGTCACCCTCGGCATCCTCAACGTGAAGCTGGCGCTGCCGCTGGAAGTGGCGGTGGCCCACAACGGCGTGGCCGTTGCCCTGTTGTTCGTGCTGGTCAGCCTGCTGGCCCGCCTGCGCGCACCGGACTGATTCCATGTTTTCCAATTACCGCCAGTACTGGGACCTGACCAAGCCCAAGGTCGTTGCCCTGATCGTCTTCACCGCCCTGGTCGGCATGGTCCTGGCCATTCCGGGCGTGCCGAGCTGGGAGCAGATGCGCGCCGGCGTGCTCGGTTTCCTCGGCATCTGGCTGGCTGCTTCGGCTGCCGCCGCCATCAACCAGCTCCTGGACGCACACATCGATGCGCAGATGGCGCGCACCTCGTGGCGTCCGCTGGTGGTGGGCAAGGTCAAGCCGTGGCAGGTGCTGGTGTTCGCCGGCGTGCTGATCGTGCTGTCGATGACCATCCTGGTGCTGTGGGTGAACCTGATCACCGCCGTGCTGACCTTCGCCTCGCTGATCGGCTACGCGGTGATCTACACCGTGTACCTCAAGCGTGCGACCTCGCAGAACATCGTCATCGGTGGCCTGGCCGGCGCGATGCCGCCGATGCTGGGCTGGGCCGCAGTGACCGGCATGCAGGGTTCGTCGGACTGGGCGTACTCGTCGCTGCTGGTGCTGATCATCTTCATCTGGACCCCGCCGCACTTCTGGGCGCTGGCGATCTTCCGCCGCGAGGACTACGCCAAGGCGGAGATCCCGATGCTGCCGGTGACCCACGGCGTGGTGCATACCCGCAAGCAGATCATGGTGTATTCGGTGGTGCTGGCGCTGGTCTGCCTGCTGCCGTACCTGGTGGGCATGAGCGGTGCGTTCTACCTGGGCGGCGCGATCGTGCTCAACGCGGTGTTCCTCTGGTATGCCTGGCGCATGCTCAACCCGCCGGACGAATTGTTCTCGATGAAGATGTTCTATTACTCCATCGTGTACCTGATGGCGCTGTTCGCCTTCCTGCTGGTGGACCACTGGATCCTGCCCTGGTTGTGAGGGGCTGCCCTTTGTAGAGTCGAGCCACGCTCGACTCAGGCCCGGTCTGATGGCGGGAGCATCCACGCACGGCGTGGATCTACTTGAACCGCGGTTGCTGCGTCGCCATTGCTGTTCCTGACCGCAAAGGAAAGGAAGGCGCAGGGATGCATTCGATCTTCCGTTGGACCACCGCGCTGCTGCTGGCGCTGGGTGTGGCCCTCACCGCGCATGCCGATGACACCGCCGCGCAGATCCGCCAGCATGCCGGTGAGCACCGCCTGCTGGTACTGGGCGAATTCCACGGCACCCGCGAGACCCCGTTGCTGGTACGCCAGCTGGTGGACGACTACAGCCGCAACGGCCCGGTCCTGCTGGCGCTGGAACTGCCACGTGCCGAGAACCCTGTGCTGCGCGACTATCTGGAATCCGATGGCGGGGCCAGGGCGCGCCGGCACCTGCACGGCCGCGCGTTCTGGACCGTGCGCGATGACCAGCATGATGGTCGCCGCAGCCGCGACATGCTGGCGATGATCGAAGGCCTGCGTGTGCTGAAGATGCAGGGGCGCGTGATCGAATTGGTTGGCTATGACGTCAATGCCAGCAGTGGCGGCAACCAGGCGCGCGATGACTTCATGGCAGCCGAGTTGCGACGGCTCTATCGAGGGTTGCCAGACAATGCACGCATGCTGGTGCTGACTGGCAATGTCCACGCCATGCTGCGGCGGCCGGAAGGTATGCCGCCGGAAATGCAGAGGCAGCCGATGGCCTCCCAGCTGCGGGATCTGGATATCTACAGCGTGCGGTTGGGTGCGCTGCGTGGCCAGGCGTGGGCGTGCGCGGACCGTTGCATGGCGCGGCCACTTCCAGAGCAGGTGGCCCCGCGGCTGCGGGGCGATACCCATGCGGAACGGGCGTACGACCTGTGGGTGTGGATGCCGGAGCTGAGCGTCGGCACGCTCGTGGATCCGTAGCGTCAGGCAACCCATCCACGCATGGCGTGGATCTACTGGTGGTTCACGCCATCCGTGGTTTGGAGTAGATCCACGCCATGCGTGGATGGTTCACTCGGAACAACCCGCGCGCCCTGTCAGGGCTTGCGCCGCGCATACCGCTGCGCGATCACACCGCAGACGATCAGCTGGATCTGGTGGTAGATCATCACCGGCAGCACGATCGCGCCGAGGCTGCCGCCGGCGAACAGCACCTTGGCGATCGGCACGCCGGTGGCCAGGCTCTTCTTCGAGCCGCAGAACACGATGGCGATCTCGTCCTCGCGGTTGAAGCGCAGCCGGCGGGCGATGAAGGTGATCAGCGGCATGGCGATGCCGAGCAGCACGGCAGCCACCACGGCCACGGCCAGCAACGAGAGCAGCGGTGTCTTGCTCCACAACCCTTCGGTCACCGCTTCGCCGAACGCCGAATACACCACCAGCAGGATCGTGCCCTGGTCGGTGTAGCGCAGCAGCGCGCGCTGCTTCTCCACCCAGCCGGCAATCCACGGCCGCAGCAGGTGGCCGGCCACGAACGGCACCAGCAGCTGCAGCATGATGCCGCCGATCGCGTGCAGTGGGTCATGCACGCCGCCGGAGGTGCCGGCCAGCGCGGTCAGCAGCAGTGGGGTCAGGAACACGCCGAGGATGCTCGACAGCGAGGCGCTGCACACCGCTGCCGGCACGTTGCCGCGGGCCATCGAGGTGAACGCGATGGACGACTGCACGGTGGACGGCAGGGTGCACAGGAACAGCACGCCCAGGTACAGCTCCGGAGTCAGCAGCCAGCCCGACAGTGGCTTGAACATCAGCCCCAGCAGCGGGAACAGGAGGAAGGTGCAGGCCAGGATGGTCAGGTGCAGCCGCCAGTGCAGCATGCCGCCGATGATCGACTCGCGCGGCAGGCGCGCGCCATGCAGGAAGAACAGCGCGGCGATGGCGACGGTGGTGACATCGTCGAGCACGATGGCGGCGGCGCCCTTCATCGGCAGCAGCGAGGCCAGGCCGACGGTGCACAGCAGGGCGAGGGTGAAGTTGTCCGGTCGCAGGCGCGACCACCAGCGGGTCATGGTGGGCAGAGTCCTTGGTGCGGAGGGTGGTTCAGGGCGAGGTGACCGGTGTGGCCAGGCGCTGGCGGGTGGCGGCTTCCAGCGACTTCAGGCCGGCGCGCTGGCCGAGCTGAAGCGCCTGCTCCGGGCTGGCATGCTCATAGCGGGCATTGACCAGGCCGAGCACGGCACCGGCGCGGTTGCCGGAGGCGCAGTGCAGCAGCACCGGCCCCTGGCTCTGCTGCAGGGCCTGGTGCACGGCGCGCACATTGGCCGCGTCCAGGCCCTCGGCGCCGGCCACCGGAATGCGCACATAGCGCAGGCCCAGCGATTCGGCCGCGTGGATTTCATCGAAGCCCCGGTCCTCGCCAGGCTGGCGCAGGTCGATCACCGTGCGCACGCCCTGCGCGGCCAGGGCCTGCAGCTGTGCGGCGCTGGGCTGGCCGCCGGCATACAGGCCAGAGCGGACTTCGTTGAGGGGCGTGTCTTCGGCCAGGGCCGTCAGTGACAGGCAGAGTGACAACAACAGCAGGCAGGTCAGGCGCAGCAGCATGGTCCTCTCTCCGTGAAACGTTCTGCTGCTACAGGCGCAGCCCGGCGCGGGCCTTCAGCAGCTCGCGCAGTTCGTATTTGTCAGTATCGTCCAGACCCTGCTGGCGCTGCTTTGCCAACAACTCCTCCAGACGTTGCACCAGCAGCTGTTTCTCCAGCTGGGCCACTGCGTCGTGCAGTTCCTGGGTCCAGCTGGCTTCGGTGCCGGGCAGCGTCTGTGCGGCCAATGTATGCAGCGAGGCCTGTTCCTCGCGGCCGTCGAAGTGTTCCAGCAGGGCGCCGGTGCTGATGTCCGGGCGCTGTTCGACCAGCCCCAGCAGCTCCAGAAGCAGTTCCACACCGGGCAGGCGCAGGCCCTGGAAGTGATGCTTGCCGCCCAGGGTCAGCGCCAGCGAGGGTTGCTGCAGCAGCACGGCGATCGCGCCGCGCACCAGGCTGCGCCTGGCCACCGGCTGGATCGTGCGCGAAGGCTGGCGTTGCGGCATCGGCGTGCGTGCAGCCTGGGCGTTGCCGCCGAGCCCGGTCAGCTGCGCCAGCTGCTGCTTCATCAGGTCGCCGAAGGCACCGTCGGGAATCTGCGCCAGCATCGGCTTTGCGCGCTCGGCCAGGCGTGCCTTGCCATCGAGCGTGCCCAGGTTGATCTCGCGGGTCAGTTCGTCGAAGAAGAACTGCGACAGCGGCGTGGCCTGCTTCAGGCGCTCGTTGAAGGCCTCGGCGCCTTCCTTGCGCACGATGGTGTCCGGGTCCTCGCCATCGGGCAGGAACAGGAAGAAGGCCTGGCGGCCATCCTTCATGCGCGGCAGCACCGACTCCAGCGCCTTCCAGCCGGCGCGGCGGCCGGCGGCGTCGCCGTCGAAGCAGAAGAACACGTCCGGCGCGTTGCGGAACAGCAGCTCGGCATGGTCCGGCGTGGTTGCGGTACCCAGTGTTGCCACCGCCTGGGTGACACCGAACTGGAACAGCGAGACCACGTCCATGTAGCCCTCGACCACGATCAACCGCTCGATCTTCTGGTTGGCCTGGCGCACCTGCCACAGGCCGTACAGTTCGCGGCCCTTGTGGAACAGCGCGGTTTCGGGCGAGTTGAGGTACTTGGGGCCGTCGTCCTTCTCGAACACGCGGCCGCCGAAGGCGATCACCCGGCCGCGACGATCGAAGATCGGGAACATCACCCGGTCGCGGAACTTGTCGTAGACATGGCCGCGATCGTTCTTGGAGAACAGGCCGGCGCGGTCGAGCAGCTTCATGCGCCGCTCGTCCTTGCCCAGTGCATCGCGCAGGCCGCTGTACCCATCCGGCGCATAGCCGATCTGGAAGCGCGCGCGGTTCTCTTCGTCCACGCCACGCCCATCAAGGTAACTGCGTGCCTTGTCGCTGCCTTCCAGGTTCTTCTGGAAGAACCGGGCGGCGGCATCCAGTGCCGAATACAGCTCGCGGCTGTCGTCCTGCTGCTGGGGGCTGCGCGGGTTCTCGTTGCGCGGTACTTCCATGCCCGCGCGCTTGGCCAGCTCATCCACCGCGTCGAGGAACTCGAGGCGGTCGTAGTTCATCAGGAAGCTGATCGCGGTGCCGTGCGCGCCGCAGCCGAAGCAGTGATAGAACTGCTTGGTGGGCGAGACCGTGAACGACGCGGAGCGCTCGTCATGGAACGGGCAGCGCGCGGCGTACTCCTTGCCCTGGCGCTTCAAAGGCACGCGGCTGCCCACCACCTCGACGATGTCGGTGCGGGCGAGCAGGTCGTCGATGAAAGCGTCGGGGATACGGGCCATGGGCAACAGGGCAGGGCGCGGTGCAGGACCACGCGACGGAACCGGGGCGGTTGGCCTAGTTTACCCCCTGTCGGGCACCTGGCTGGCGGTTGCCGGATCAATGCCGGCTGCGGCCAGGTGATGACGCGCGCGCAGGCGCTCATCGATCACCGCCGTCATCAGGGCGCCAACGAAGAACACGACGGTGGCGTAGTAGATCCAGACCAGCGAGATCACCAGCGCGCCCATCGAGCCGTAGGCACTGCCGGGGGCCACGGTGGCGATGTAGACGCCGATGCCGTACCGGCCCAGTGCGAACAGTGCCGAGGTGATGACGCCGCCGATGAAGGCCTGGCGCCACGCCACGCGACGGTCGGGCAGGTAGTGGTACATGAAGGCGAAGCCGACTGCGTACAGCAGCAGGCTCGTGACGTACCCCAGCGCGGGCAGGATCGAGGGCAGTTGCGCGAAGGCCACCTGCAGCACCGTGGTGGCGGTCATCGACAGGATCAGCAGGAAGCCCAGCGCCAGCACCACGCCGAACGAGAACACGCGCTTGCGCAGCCAGGCCTTGAGGCCTTCCAGGCGCTCGCCGCTGGTGCGGAAGATCAGGTTCAGTGCGTTCTGCAGCTGGGCGAACACGGCGGTGGCGCCGACGAACAGCAGCAGCGTGCTCCACACACCCGCCAGCGAGCCGACATCCGGCTGGTTGTCGGCGTTCTTCAGAACGGTTTCGGCCACGGTGGCCGCGCTGCTGCCGGCCACCGAGCTGATCTGGTCGATCAGTGCCTGCTGGGCCGGTGGGTACAGCGAGGCGGTCAGCCACAGCAGCAGCACCAGCAACGGTGCCATCGACAGCAGGGCGTAGAAGGAGACGGAAGCTGCCTGGGTCAGCACGTCGACGTCGATGAAGCGCTTGGCCACCGCCATCGGGAAGCTGTCCTGCAGGCGCTTGATGTACTTGTGCAGTGACACGGGAACGTTGGGCTCGGGTTCAACCATGTGTGCGGTTGTAGCAGGCGACCGACGAAGGTGCGGTGAAGCGGGTGCATCAATGGGGTCAGAGCCCTTCCGCGTCGCGGAAGGGATCCGACCGCAAGTGCTGGATTACGCCAGCAGCTGCTTGACCAGCTTGGAGACCAGGCCCATGTCGGCCTGGCCGGCGAGCTTGGGCTTCAGTGCGCCCATCAGCTTGCCCATGTCGGCCGGGCCGGAGGCGCCGGTTTCGGCGATGGCGGCCTGGATGGCGGCCACGATCTCGGCTTCGCCCATCTTGGCCGGCAGGTAGGCTTCGATGACCACGATCTCGGCGCGCTCGATCTCGGCCAGGTCTTCGCGGTTGGCGGCTTCGTACTGGCTGACCGAGTCCTTGCGCTGCTTGACCATCTTGTCGAGCACGGCGACCACGGCGGTGTCGTCCAGTTCGATGCGCTCGTCCACTTCGCGCTGCTTGATGGCGGCATTGATCAGGCGGATCACGCCCAGCTTGTGCTTCTCGCCCGCCTTCATGGCGGCCTTCATGTCTTCGGTGAGCTGCTGCTTCATGCTCATGAGGAACCTCGTGGTGGTAGGTGGGGCGGGGGCGGATGCCCGAACCCGGAAACGCAAAAAGCCGGCGACGCTCGCGCGTGCCGGCTTCGGCTCCATCGCGACAGGCAGGCCCGCCGCAATGAAGATGCGTCCGATCAGTACAGGCGCTGACGCTTGGTGACGTCGCGCGACGAGCGGCGCAGCTGACGCTTCACAGCAGCGGCGGCCTTGCGCTTGCGCTCCTGGGTCGGCTTTTCGTAGAACTCGCGCTTGCGGGTTTCGGCCAGCACACCGGCCTTTTCGCAAGTGCGCTTGAAGCGGCGAAGAGCAAACTCGAAGGGCTCGTTCTCGCGGACTTTGACGCTGGGCATGGAATCTCCGGGACACAGTAGAACCGGGTCACGCCCGGCGAGCCGCACATTATAGCGGCGAATAGACAAACTGCAAGCGGCCAACCCTGAATACGGGCCGGAAGTTCGAAAGCAGTGAGATCTGCACATCCCCCGAGGGGGCGGCAGGGGCGTCATAATAGCAGGCATGCGAGTCCTTGGCATCGAATCTTCCTGTGATGAGACCGGCGTGGCGGTGTATGACACCGGCCTGTCCGGCAGCGCGGCCCTGCGCGCCCATGCGGTCTACAGCCAGATCGCCCTGCACGCCGAATATGGTGGTGTGGTGCCAGAACTGGCCAGCCGCGACCACGTCCGCAAGCTGCTGCCGCTGGTGCGCCAGACCCTGGCCGAAGCCGGTCTGGGGGTAGGCGATATCGATGGCGTGGCCTATACGGCCGGTCCCGGCCTGGTCGGCGCGCTGCTGGTGGGCGCGGGCGTGGCGCGTTCGCTGGCCTGGGCGCTGGAGGTACCGGCCGTGGGCGTACACCATATGGAAGGCCACCTGCTGGCCCCGCTGATGGAAGACGACCCGCCGGAAGCGCCGTTCGTGGCACTGCTGGTGTCCGGTGGCCATACCCAGCTGGTGGCGGTGGATGCGATCGGCCAGTACCGCCTGCTGGGCGAAACCCTGGACGATGCGGCCGGCGAGGCCTTCGACAAGACCGCCAAGCTGATGGGGCTGCCGTACCCCGGTGGCCCGCAGCTGGCCAGGCTGGCCGAGCAGGGCACGCCGGGCGCGTATCGCTTCGCGCGGCCGATGACCGACCGCCCGGGGCTGGATTTCAGCTTCTCCGGCCTGAAGACCCAGGTCCTGATGGCCTGGCGCGACAGCGACCAGAGCGAGCAGACCCGTGCCGACATCGCCCGGGGCTTTGAAGATGCGGTGGTCGAGACCCTGTCGATCAAGTGCGAGCGCGCGTTGGAAGCGGCGGGGACCAACGTGATCGTGGTGGCCGGCGGCGTCGGCGCCAACAAGCGCCTGCGCGCCCGCCTGCAGCAGATGGCCGAGCGCCTCGGCGGCCGCGCCTGCTTCCCGCGGCCGGCACTGTGCACCGACAACGGCGCGATGATCGCCTTCGCCGGCGCGCTGCGCCTGCAGGCCGGCCAGCACAGTCCGCCGAAGGTGGATGTGACCCCGCGCTGGGACATGGCGACCCTGCCGGCGGTGTGAACAGGTAGCGTCGGGCCACGGCCGGCGGACGCATTACCGATGCACTGCCAACGGCGACGCCGCCAGCACGGTTGTCGCCCGCTCATGGCGCTGCAGCCAGCCCAGCGTGTGTGGGCAGCGGGCATGGATCAGCCGCCCGATCGCGGCCAGGTCGGCGCCGATGTCGCGCTCGAGGATGGGCTCGTGATGGGCGATGCGGTTGCGCAGGTGGCGGATGCGGTCGAGGTCAGCATGGATGTTCGTGCGGACCACGCTGAGAGCATCCTGTGGCGCGTTCGGCAACGCAATCTTCAAGCCCCGCGCCCAGATGGCTCCCTCGAAGCGCCGCGTGAAAAGCTGCTGCCAGAAAGCGAAACGAAGACTGGCGATGATCTCCGGAGTGTCCATCCGAGGATCTGCCTGTCTATGGATATCCTGCAAGGCCGACAACGCGCCATCTGCTGGCATCCGCTGCAGCAGTGCAGGATGCCAGGGCCAGCGCGGCCCGAAGGTATGCGCCAGCGCCGCGGCCACCGCATTGCGGATTACGATTTCACAGACGTGCAGGGGAGATAGCAGCGCGCCGCACATCTGCATGTTCCATACGTAAAGTGAGGCGGCGTCCAAACAGTGCCGGTATGCAATGCGTTTGTACGTCGCCCACCGTGGGCGTGACAGCGCTGCCTGCAGGATTCGTTGCTCTCTCATCAAATACGGGACCACATGGCGGATCACTAGCCTGCGCTGGTTGCCGCAGGCGTGATATCGGGCAATGCCGCCGTGTCAGGCAGCAAAATTCCTGTATCGCCTTGGGCTTCCTCCAGTATGTCGTGATTGACTCTGGACCGTAGAGGAAATGAACGTCACGATCTGCATCGTGTGCTCCGGGACTCGCGGCTGGATTCCAGCTCCCCCCGGGGACGTTGAGAGGTACCAAAGGGCCCCGCTAGCAGGGCCCTTTGTTTTTTCCGGACCGCCCCACGCCGGTGGCCCGCCGCCCGTTCCGGGCAGGCTCACCGCCGTGCCGGTACCATGGCCGTCTGTATTCGGCTGGTAACCGCAATGGACAAGGTTTTCATCGAGGGGCTGACGATCGACGCCCTGATCGGCATCTACGATTGGGAGCGGCGGATCCGCCAGGACCTGGTGTTCGACCTGGAAATGGGCTTCGACAACCGTCGCCCCGCAGCCACCGATGACATCGCCCACACCCTGAACTACAAGGCGGTGAGCAAGCGCCTGGAACAGTTCGTGCGCGAGTCGGAGTTCGGCCTGGTCGAGACCCTGGCCGAACGTTGCGCGCAGATCGTGCTGGACGAATTCGATGTGAAGTGGCTGCGCCTGAAGCTGAGCAAGCCGGGCGCGGTGCGCGGCGCGCGCGCGGTGGGCGTGATCATCGAACGCACGCGGGACTGACCCGGTCGCGCCGGCCATTGGCCAGCAACCCCGGTAGTGCCGGCCGCTGGCCGGCAACCTTGGCAACAACGAAACAGACAGGAGACAACCGATGGTGGACGCGGTGGTGGCGGTACAGTGGCTGGAACGGCTGCAGAACACACTGGAACCCTATCCTGGCGCCTACCTGGCGTTGATGATCTCGGCGCTGCTGATCGCCGCTGGCCTGGCCAACTGGGTGACCAAGCGCATCCTGCTGCGCGGGCTGCGACGCCTGCTCAGCCGCCTGCCGGGCGCTGATACCGGCCGTGGCAGCCACCTGATGCGGGTGATCTCGCGTCTGTCCAATGTGGTGCCCAGCCAGGTGATCGCCTCGGGCATCCGCATCGTGCCGGACCTGCCGCCGGGGCTGGTGAGCTTCATCATCGGCGCCTGCCAGGCGTGGGCGATCCTGACCGTGGTGCTGGCCATCTCGCATGCGCTGGATGCGGCCAATGATCTCTACGAGCGCCGCCCCGAGGCACGCAACAAGCCGATCAAGGGGTACCTGCAGGTCGCCAAGATCGTCATCTTCGTGATCGCCGGCCTGTCGATCGTTGCCACCCTGGCCGGCGTCGACCTCCGCTATCTGGTCACCGGTCTCGGCGCCGCCACCGCAGTGCTGATGCTGATCTTCCAGGACACCATCCTGTCGCTGGTGGCCAGCGTACAGATCAGTGGCGATGGTCGCGTGCGCATCGGTGACTGGATCGAGATGCCCAGCCAGAACGCCGACGGTGATGTGATCGACATCGCCCTGCACACCATCACCGTGCAGAACTTCGACAAGACCATCACCACCATCCCGACCAAGAAGCTGGTGACCGAGTCGTTCAAGAACTGGCGCGGCATGCAGGAGGCCGGTGGCCGCCGGATCAAGCGCGCGCTGTACCTGGACCAGCACAGCGTCGGCTTCCTGGATGAGGGCGACCTGGCCTTCCTCGGTGAATTCGCGCTGCTGCGCGACTACCTGCAGGCCAAGGAGCAGGAGCTGGGGCAGTGGAACGGGCGCCTGCGCGAGCAGGGCGTGGCCGAGGTCAACAGCCGCCGGGTGACCAACCTGGGTACCTTCCGGGCCTATGTGGAGCGCTACCTGCGCAGCCACCCGGGCATCCATACCGACATGACCCTGCTGGTACGCCAGCTGCAGCCGACCACCGAAGGCCTGCCGCTGGAGCTGTACTGCTTCACCCGCAGCACCGCCTGGGGTGAGTACGAGGCGGTGCAGTCGGACATTTTCGACCACCTGCTGGCGATCCTGCCGGCCTTCGGCCTGCGGGTGTTCCAGGCCTCCAGCGACGCCATGTTGATGGCCGGGCAGCGCCAGTTGGCCGGCTCGGAGTAAGCTGCGGTGCCCCCGGCGGGGCCATACGGACCCCGCTGGTGGCTGAAACTGAATGAACAAACCCCTCGCCAAATCGTCCGGGATCGCTAGAATGCCGGGTTTGTAAACGTTTTCATCAAGGACTGCCGGTGGCCTCCGATCGCATCGAATCCCTCATTGCCCAGATGACCGTCGAGGAAAAGGTCGGCCAGCTGGGTGTCTTCGCGGACATGGTCCGCCCGTTCGCCCCGGACGTGAACCCGGAAGCCAACGTGCGCAATGCCGACCAGGTGCTGCAGCAGGTGCGCGAGGGCAAGGTCGGCTCGCTGTTCAATGGTGTGGGCGCCGAACTGGGCCGCCGGATCCAGCAGGTCGCCACCGAAGAGAGCCGTCTGGGCATCCCGGTGATCCTGGCGGCCGACGTCATCCACGGCATGCGCACCGTGTTCCCGATTCCGCTGGGCGAGGCCGCCAGCTTCGAGCCGGCGCTGGCCGAGCGCACCGCGCGCGCCACCGCCATCGAGGCCACCGCTGCCGGCCTGCACTGGACCTATGCCCCGGCCGTGGACATCGCCCGCGACCAGCGCTGGGGCCGTGGCGCCGAAGGTGCCGGTGAGGACGTGGTGCTGGGCTGTGCCTTTGCCGCCGCCCGCGTGCGCGGCTTCCAGGGCAGCGACCTGCGCGCCGCCGATTCGCTGCTGGCCACGCCGAAGCACTTCGCCGCCTATGGCGCGGTGATGGCCGGCATGGAATACAACATGGTGGACATCTCGCCGCAGACCCTGCGCGACGTGCACCTGCCACCGTTCAAGGCCGCCTTCGACGCCGGCGCGATCACCGTGATGTCCTCGTTCAACGACATCAATGGCGTGCCGGCCAGTGCCAACGCCGAACTGCTGACCGACATCCTGCGCGGTGAATGGAAGTTCCCGGGCGTGGTGATCTCCGACTACACCGCCGATATGGAACTGGTCGCGCACGGCTATGCCGCCGACGACCGCGATGCCACCGCCAAGGCGTTCACCGCCGGCCTGGACCTGAGCATGCAGAGCGGCTTCTACGCCGAGCACCTGCCGGGCCTGGTCGAGAGCGGCGAGGTGCCGATGGCGGTGCTGGATGAGGGCGTGCGCCGCATCCTGTGGCTGAAGGAAACCATCGGCCTGTTCGACGACCCGTACCGTTCGCTGGACCCGGCGCGCGAAGCCGATACCTCGTACCTCGCCGCGCATGACGAACTGTCGCGCGATGCCGCGCGCCGTTCGATCGTGCTGCTGAACAACCGTGACAACGTGCTGCCGCTGCAGAAGATCGGGCAGAAGATCGCGCTGATCGGCCCGTTCGTGCAGGACCGCGAGAACATTGAAGGCTGCTGGACCCTGTTCGGCGACAAGCAGCGTTACGTGGACCTGGAAACCGGCGTGCGCGCCGCCATCGGCGATGAAGCGCTGCTGGAGATCGTGCCGGGCTGCGAACTGGAAACTGCCATTCCGGGCGGCACCGAAGCAGCGGTGGCTGCCGCGCTGCGCGCCGACGTGGTGGTGCTGGCGCTGGGCGAACCGCAGCGCTACAGCGGTGAAGCGCAGTCGCGCGTGGAGATCACCCTGCCGCCGGCACAGCAGGCACTGGCCGAGGCGGTGGCGATGACCGGCAAGCCGCTGGTGGTGCTGCTGCGCAACGGCCGTGCGCTGGCATTGCAGGGCGCGGTGCGCAACGCGCACGCGGTGGCGGTCACCTGGTACCTGGGCACGCAGACCGGCCATGCCGTGGCTGATGTGCTGTTCGGCGACTACAGCCCGTCCGGCCGCCTGCCGGTCAGCTTCCCGCAGGTGTCCGGCCAGCAGCCGTACTTCTACAACCACCCGCGCACCGGCCGCCCGGAACTGCCGACCATGTCGGAGTTCAAGGCTCGCTGGCGCGAGATCCCGAACGAGCCGCTGTACCCGTTCGGCCACGGCATCGGCTACACCACCTTCGCCTACGGCGTGCCGCAGCTGAGTGCGGCGCAGCTCGGCTGGGACGACACCCTGACCATCACCACCACGCTGACCAATACCGGCGACGTGGCCGGCGAGGAAGTGGTGCAGCTGTACATCCACGACCGCGTGGCCAGCCGCGTGCGTCCGGTGCGTGAACTGAAGGACTTCCGCAAGGTGGCACTGCAGCCAGGCGAGTCGACCGACGTGGTGTTCACCCTCACCCGCGAGCAACTGGCCTTCACCGGCCGTGACGGCGTGCTGCGTGCCGAACCGGGCCACTTCGACCTGTGGGTCTGCGCGTCCTCGGCGGCCGGCGAAGCCGTGCAGTTCGAGCTGCTGAAGGCCTGATCGAAGAAAAAGGGGACGGAGGGGATTAAGTCGTTTGTGCCACTAACGACTTAATCCCCTCCGTCCCCTTTTTGTTGTCCTCACCGCGGCGGCGCTACCATCGGGCTCCCTGTTTCGATGGAGTGCGCGCATGCGCCGGATGGCTTGTCTGATTCCCGCCCTGATGCTGGCCGCCTGTTCGCAGCCGGCGGCACCGCCGGCCGAGCCTGCGGCGGATGCACCGCCGCCGATGGAGGCCAGCGCCCCGGCAACGCCTGCGGCATCTGCCACTGAACCCGCTGCTTCGGCACCGGCCGCGCCCGCAGCGGAAGCGCCCGCCGAAGACGCACGCGCGCGCATCGAAACGCTGCTTGGCGATGAGGCGCAGTTCGAGAAGGTCTTCAATGCGTTCAAGGCCGCCGTGGTTGGCGGCGATCGCGCTGCGGTGGTCGAGGAAGTGCGCTTTCCATTGAACGTCGGTAGCGGAAAGAAGATCACCGGCCCCGGTGAGTTCCAGCGCAACTACGAAAAGATCATCACTCCGGCGGTAGTCAAGGCGGTGACCGAACAGGACTTCGGCAAGGTGTTCGTCAACCAGCAGGGCGTGATGATCGGTGACGGGCAGGTGTGGTTGAACGGGCAGTGCCTGGACAAGGCCTGCACGAAGACCGAGGTGAAGGTCATCACCATCCAATGAACGCAGACGGCCCCGCTCGCGGGGCCGTTGCGGACAAACGTGCCGGCCAGCGGCCGGCACTACCTCAGGTGCTCGGGGTGAGCTTCAGCAGGCGCGCCTTGCTGCCGTCTTCCAGCAGCCACAGGGCGCCATCCGGGCCCTGTTCCACTTCGCGGATGCGCTCGCCCATGTTGAAGCGTTCGGCTTCGCGCGCGCTGTCGCCGTCGAAGGCCACGCGCACCAGCGAGGTGGAGGACAGGCCGCCGATGAAGCCGCTGCCCTTCCACTGCGGGAACAGGTTGCCGCTGTAGATCACGAAGCCGGCCGGCGAGATCACCGGCGTCCAGGTCACCTTCGGCGCGGCGAATTCCGGGCGGGTGCTGTGGTCGGGAATCGGCCGGCCGTCGTAATGGTCACCATTGGAAACGATCGGGTAGCCGTAGTTGGCGCCGCGCACGATCAGGTTCAGTTCGTCACCGCCGGCCGGGCCCATCTCGTGTGCCCACAGCTTGCCGTTGGCATCGAAGGCCATGCCGAGGATGTTGCGGTGGCCCAGTGACCACACCTGCGCGGCCACGCCGCCCTGCGAGGCGAATGGGTTGTCGGCGGGCAGGCTGCCATCATCGTTGAGGCGGATGATCTTGCCGAGGTTGCCGCCCATGTCCTGCGCCGGATCGAACTTCTGGCGCTCGCTGGAGCTGATCCACAGCTTGCCGTCCGGGCCGAAAGCAAGGCGATGGCCGTAGTGGCCTTCACCACTCACCTTCGGGCTCTGTCGCCAGATCACCTTCAGGTCCTTCAGCTGGCCGGCACCGTTGGCATCCAGCGCCAGCGTGGCACGGGCCACGGCAGCGCCGCGGGTGTCCAGCGTGCCTTCCTCGGCATAGCTGAGGTAGATCACGTGGTTGCTCGCGAATTGCGGGTGCAGGATCACGTCACCGAAGCCGCCCTGGCCGCCGTAAGCGACCTTCGGAACGCCGGTGATCTCATGCTTCTGGCCGCTGGCCAGGTCCAGGTGCTGCAGCTTGCCGCGCTTTTCAGTGACCAGCAGGCTGCCGTCCGGCAGGAAGGTCATCGCCCACGGCTGGTCGAACCGGCTGATTTCGGTGGCGGTGAACGGGCGCTGGTCGGCAGTGGTGGAGGCTGCGGGCGCTGCGGTCTGGGCGCCGTTGGCGGCCGGGTCGGCGGCATTGCAGGCGGAGGTGGCAAGGATCGGCACCAGGCCGAGGGCGAGCAGCAGGGGCGTGCGGGTCATGGGTATCTCCAGTGCGGGGATGCGGATGGCCGGGCTGTCCCTTGTATACCACCGGCGCCGTGAGCGTCGTGGCCCGAAGGTCCTGCGACCCCTGTGCGAGCGCGGCGGGATCGTCTAGGGTGGGCACGCCCGGGCAAAGCGTGCCCGTCTGCCTGCCAAGGATCTGCAATGAACACTGCCATGCCCCACAAGCCCTCCACCGCCTTCATCGCCGCCTCATGGGTGGCCCTGCTGCTGGGTGCGGCGGCCTACCTGATCGGTCTGTTCAACGCCACGATGGCGCTCAACGAAAAGGGCTACTACCTGACCCTGCTGCTGTTCGGCCTGTTCGCGGCGGTGTCGCTGCAGAAGAGCGTGCGTGACCGCGTCGAGGGCATTCCGGTGAGTGGCCTGTACTACGCGCTGTGCTGGTTCGCACTGCTGTCGGCGTTGATGCTGCTGCTGGTTGGCCTGTGGAATGCCACGCTGGCACCGAGCGAGAAGGGCTTCTACGGCATGGCGTATGCACTGTCGCTGTTCGGCGCGGTGGCGGTGCAGAAGAACACCCGCGACCTGATCGCCGCCGGTGGCGGTGAGAGCAAGCGCAGCGCGGTCGTGCCGCCGCTGCCGGAACAGGAGTGAATGTGTAGAGCCGGGCCCATGCTCGGCTGTCCTGCGGCGTTTGTTGAGTCGAGCCGAGCGTAGGCTCGGCCCGACAAAAGCGTGGCGCTATCGCTTCAACAGCGGATCCGCCTGCTGCGCGTCCTCCCAGCCACGGCGCACGGCATTGCGTGCCTGCGCCCATTCCAGCCGGCTGCGGCCACGCTCGCTGGCCCAGCGCGACTCCAGTTCAGCTTCGACCTGTTCGTAGGCGCGGATCATGTCCTGCGCACGCGCGGCATGGCCGATGCGGTAGGCCGGTTCATAGTCCTCGAAGAACAGCTGGTCGTCGTAGTACGGTTCGGCGGTGTAGCGTTCGCGCCAGTAGTTGCTGACCGCATCGCGCGGCGTGCTGTCGTCCGGTACGCGGCCGGGGATCTGGTACTCGGTCATGGAAGGCTCCGTTGTGGACGAAGCCTGATCCTGCCTGCGTGGCGGTTAACGGCCCGGTCCGGCTGCGTGATCACCAGATCAATCCGCCGGGCATGGCCCGGCGCTATCGATCATCCGGCGTCGGCATCTTTTCGCGGCAGCTTGTAGATCACCGCGCCGATGGCGAACGCCACCAGCGCAGCAGCGATGTTCTGCCAGCTGGCACTGGCGAACAGCGCCAGGCACAGCAGCAGCGCCAGTACCGGAATCAGCGGGCCACCCGGCAGTTTCAGTGCGCCCGGCCGGTCCGCATAGCGCTTGGCCAGCACCAGTACCGCAGCGGCCGTTCCGATGTAGGCGAACAGGCGCGTGGTCATCGACAGCAGGGCCAGCTGCACGAACGAACCGGACAGGGCCAGGCCCAGCGCGATCAGGCCTTGGCACAGGATCGACGCGGCCGGCGTGTGGAAGCGCGGATGCACCTGCGCCAGGATCTTCGGCCCATAGCCATCGCGGGCCAGTGCGAACAGGAAGCGTGGGCCCATCATCATCGTGTTGCTGTTGGTGCCGAGGATGGAGATGGTCGCGCCTACGGTGAGGATCAGCGCCAGTGCTTCGCCGCCGAAGCCGGCAGCGGCATCGGCCAGCGGCGTGGCCGAGCTGGCCAGGCCGGCCAGCGTGCCCTGTGCCACCACCTGCACCGCGCCGTAGATGACGGTGACGGTGATGATCATGGTGATCAGCGCGAACGGAATATCGCGACGCGGATTACGGTACTCGCCGGCGGCGGCCGGGATGTTCTCGAAGCCGGCATAGGCGTACAGCAGCAGCAACGCGGCCTCGCCCATGCGCTGCAGGTCGTGCGGGTCGGGGCGCTGGCCGGAGAAGGCCAGCTGCGGGTCGATGTAGAACGCGCCGATGGCCACGAACAGCAGCAGCGGCAACATCTTGCCGATCACCAGCACCACGCCGGTACGCGCGGCCGAGCGCACGCCGATGATGTTGACGCCGGTCAGGAAGCCCAGCGACACCACGATCACCGCGATGCGCCCCATGCCGGCACCGGCCCACGGCCAGAAACGCGCGACGGCATCGGCCAGCGCGTTGCTGAGTGCGGCCGCCGAGCTGATGCGGGTCAGCCAGATCATCCAGCCGATCTCGAACCCGGCGAAGCGCCCGAACGCCTCGCGTGCATACAGGTAGCTGCCACCGGGCTCGTCGAAGTAGCTGGCGGCCTGCGCGTAGCACAGCACCAGCAGCGCCACGACGATACCGGCGGCGACCACGCCCCACAGGCTGAAGGGGCCGAGCAGGGCGACGGTGGCGGCCGGCAGCAGGTAGATGCCGCTGCCGATCACATCGTTGATCGACAGGCCGACGATCTGCCAGCGGCTGACCGCGCGCTGCAGCTGCGGTTCGTCCTGCACGCTCAACGGGCGTCTCCACGCAGTGCGGGCAGTTGCCACTGGGCCTGCAGGCGCGTGTACTCGGCGCGCGGCAGCAGCACGAAGCGCGGCGCATCCTGCGGCCGCAACCAGTCCAGCAGGGCCTGCATGCGGGCCTGCGGCATGGCGGTGCAGCCGGCCGTGGCCTCACCGGGTTGGCGCCACAGATGGGCGAAGATGCAGCTGCCCTTGCCGGGCTGGTTGTCCGGGTTGTGGGCGATCACGAAGCCCTCCTGGTAACGCACGTCGCCCTTGTTGTGCAGATCCAGCCGCATCGGCTCGGTGGAGCCTTCCACAGCTGCCTTGCCGACCTTCTTCGCGTCGACGATGCGGTTATAGAACGGCGACGCCGGCACATCCATGCAGTAGCTGCTGTCGAGCATCGGCTGGTAGGGCATGGCGGTGCCGGGGCGGGTGACGGCATAGCCGAACGCGCTGCCGAGCGCGAACACGCCTGCCGGGCTGCGGCCATCGCCTTCCTGCTTCTGCGGGCCATCGGCCTGCGCCGGGTGCAGGCCCAGGCCCCAGGCGCTGCCGGTGCGGCCCAGTGCCACCGGGAACGCCTCTCCATGTGCATGCCAGCCCTTGCCATCACGCACATAGGCCTGCAGCTGGCCCTGTGTGCTGTCCCAGCTTTCGCTGGTGACCACGATCAGCTGGCGCGCACCCTGCAGCGGCGCAGCGTGGACGGATACCGCCGCGGCAAGCAGCAGTGCAGCGGTAGCGAGACGGACCAGCGATTTCATCAACAGGTGCTCCGGTCAGGAATCCAGCAGGTGGTCGATCCGCTCCAGGTTCACCGCCAGCTGCTGCTGGCGGTCCGGATTGGTGTGGCAGAGCAGCACGAACAGGAAATCGAGCAGGGCGTGCATGGCGCTACGGTACAGCAGCTGCGCGACCTGCGGCGTGCGCTCGTGCGCACACACCACCAGCGCTGCGTCAGCATGCGCGCGCAGCGGGTTGGCGGTATGGCGGGTGATGGAAATCACCTTGCCACCCATGTCCTGGAACTGGCGCGACAGCTGCGAAAGCTGCGGCAGGTTGCCGAATTCGGAGAACACCAGCAGCGCATCGCCGGGGCGCGCGGCCGACAGGTTGGCCAGCATCAGGATCGGGTCGGTATGCGGCACCACCAGCAGGCCGAGCAGCGACAGCCGCATGGCGAACTCGCGGGCATACAGGCCGTCGTCACCCAGGCCGTACACGAACAGCTTGGGCGCGCCGTCGAGCAGCTGCACGATGCGCTCGATTTCCTCGCGTGGGTTGGCCTGGCGGGTTTCCTCCTCGGCCTGCGCCTTGCTGCGGCGCAGGGTGTCGCCCAGGCGCAGGTAGTCGTCGCCGCTGTCGGGTTCGCTGGGGGCCTGCTGCGGATCGGCGCCAGCACGGGCGACATCCTGGCCGATGGAGTACTTAAGGTCCGGGTAGCCCTTGAAGCCAAGCTTCTGGCTGAACTTCACCACGCTGGACTGGCTGATGCCCAGCGCGCTGGCCAGCTGCTGGGACGAGTAGTCGCGCAGCAGGTGGGCGTTGTCGAGGATGAAGTCAGCGATGCGGCGCTCGATGGCCGACATCTGCCCGCGCTCGGAACGGATCTTCAGCAGGGGCGGCATGCGGGGCGTCCGGACATGGATAGGCGCGTTGCGGTTGGCAGCGTAGAGCAGATTACGTGGTGGCTCGGGCGGGCGGGGTTTGCGGGGGACGCCGCAAGTACGTCCGTGTAGGCTTGGCCGCCGCATCCATGCGGCGGACACCCCCGCAAGCCCCGCCCGCCCGACCCCGGACAGATCGCGCGCGTGCCAGCCGCGAAGAGGATACGAGGTAGAGCAGAAGCAGGAGCATCCACGCGTGGCGTGGATCTACCCGGAGCTGTCGTTGAGTCCGCCTTCAAGCGAGCCGAGCACCGCAGGTCCGGCGAGGGCGAAGAGGCGCGGGTGTCTGAGCGCAGCGAGTTCCGCGCCGTCCCCCGGCGGACCGAGGAGCGCAGGGCACCGACGTGCGCAGCACGTCGGCTCGCGGCCGGCGGAGCGTTTCTTTTGGTTACTTTTCTTTTCGCGAAAAGAAAAGTAACGCCCGACCAAGCGTCAGTCACCCGTGGCCGCTGTAGAGTCGAGCCATGCTCGACTGTGCGGTTCAACCCAGCATCTCCAGCCCACGCACCTCAGTAATGCCCAGCCCCGGTACGTCGCTGATGCTGATCTCCGATTCGTTGAAATGCACGCCGCCGCTAACCGGGTCGAACTGGCCCAGCGAGGGACCGTCGAGGTCAACCTTGGTGATCACATCACTCTTGGCCACGGCCAGGTGCACGGCGGCAGCCACGCTGATGCTCGACTCGATCATGCAGCCGATCATGCACGGCACGCCGTAGATGCCGGCGGTGTCGGCGATGCGGATCGCGTTGGACAGGCCGCCGGTCTTCATCAGCTTGATGTTGATGATGTCGGCCGCGCGCTGCTGGATCAGGTCCATCACCTGGCTGGGGCTGAACACGCTTTCATCGGCCATCACCGGCGTGTTGACGCGATCGGTGACGTACTTCAGCCCGCTGATATCGGCGGCTTTCACCGGCTGCTCCAGCAGCTCCAGTACCACGCCGGCCTCTTCCAGCGTACGCATCGCATGCACCGCCTGCTTGGCGGTCCAGCCCTGGTTGGCATCCAGTCGCAGCAGGGCGCGGCCTTCCACGGCGGCATGGATCGCCTTGACCCGTTCGATGTCCAGGCCGATGTCCTTGCCGACCTTGATCTTCAGCGACTCGAAGCCGCGTTCGATCGCCGAAAGCGAATCGGCCACCATCTTGTCGATGTAGTCCACGCTGATGGTGATGTCGGTGGTGATCACCGGGTCGCCACCACCGAGCATCTGGTACAGCGGCGCACCGTGCAGCTGCGCCCACAGGTCGTACAGCGCGATCTCCACCGCTGCCTTGGCGCTGGTGTTGCGCTCCATCGCGGTCTGCACCAGCGTGCACAGACGGTTGAGGTTGACCACGTCCTGGCCGATCAGGCGCGGGGCGATGAAGTGGCGGATCGCTTCGATGATCGAGCCGTGCGTATCGCCGGTGATCACCGCGGTGGCCGGGGCTTCACCGTAACCGGTGTTGCCGGTGTCGGTGCGGATCAGTACGACCACGTCTTCCACGGTTTCCACCGTGCGCAGGGCAGTCTTGAACGGCGTCTTCAGCGGCACGCGCAGCATGCCCAGTTCGATGGCAGTGATCTTCATTCAGGGGGTCTTGGCCCGCAGGCGCTGGATGTTGGTGATGCGGTCGATGTAGCGGACGGTATCGCTGGCCATCATCGGCTCCAGCGGCGTGACCGAAACACCATTGAGATGGGCCTGCACACGTCTGCCATCGGCACCGAACCAGCTGCCGCCCGCCGTATCGTGGATCACCCAGGTGCGGCCGTCGACGTGGCCAATGGCCATCATCACGTGGCCGGGGATGTAGACCAGGTCGCCGACCTGTAGTTCGGTGACCGCACGGTCGCGCGCGGCCTTGCCGACCTTGTCGGTGAACGGCAGGCGATCCAGTGCCGGGCTGACCGCCTGTGCACTGGTATTGCGCGGCAGCAGCACGCCGAAGCTGCGGTAGATCTCGGAGACGAACCCGCTGCAGTCACGGGTGTCGTAGTCATGGCCCCAGCCGTAGCGTTCGCCCAGGAACTTGAAGGCCTGCTGCAGCAGCAGGCGCGGGGTCAGTGGCAGGTAGTCGGCGGCGGTGTCCTGCGAGCGCGGCAGCAGCGCCGGTACGAGCTTCAGACGCCCATCGGCCTCGCGCACCGGCAACTGCACCACCCACGAGGCATGCGCCTGCTGGCCGTTCACCGGCTCTGACGCAGGCCAGTCGGCCAGCACCGGCAGGCGCACGCCCATGTCCAGCTGCAGGCGCGATACGCGCGGTTCCTCCGGGGTGTAGACGGTCTGCGCGGTGGCGCCGGTGACAATGCGGTACGGGCCCTTCGCGCCGTAGCCGAGCACCGTGGCCTTGTCGCCGCTGGCGATGGCATCGGCTTCGATCCACGCGCTGTAGCGCTCGCTGTGCACGAACAGCCAGCGGCCGTCGGCACTGCGGTGAACCACCGCGACCTTGTCGCCGGGGAACAGCGCCGATTCCTGGAAGCGGTCGATGTCGGTATCACCGGTGGTGCTGAAGACGCGCTCGCGGGTGGGGAAGGTACGCAGTGCCGCGCGCTTCACCACCAGCCCGTAGGCCGGTGCCACCTGGGCAGGAATCGCATCGAGGCCGAGGTTGGCTTCGATGCCGCTGCGCAGCGCGGGGGCGATGGCCTGGCCCGTCTCATTGAACAGTGCACGCGTGGGCCAGCTGGACAGCGCGCTGATGCTGGCACGCACCGTCGCCGCATCAAGCTGGGCGGGCAGTGTGGCGATGTCCTGGATATGGCTGTCCTGCGCACGCATCCGCGCGTTCTGCGCCTCGATCTGTGTGCGATCCAGAATCGGCGCATCAGCGTTGTCCAGGCGCGCGGCCCAGTACTGCGGGGTGAGGTAGGCCTCGTGCAGGCCGATCACATAGGGCAGCGGCGCACCCGGGTCGGGCGGCGGTGCCGCCTGTGCAAAGGCCGGTGCGGCCAGCAGGCACAGGGCCAGGGTCAACCGGCGCGGCCAACGCCGGTGCGGTTCGCGGGAAGCCAGGCTCATGCGGTGCACACCCTCCTCGAATGCCTGTTGGAATATTTATTCCTTTTGGCATCGAAAGCAAGAATAAATTATTGACCGGCATCCCGGCCCGTGTTACACAGCCGTTACCACCCGCGCTGGGGAAGTGTCGCTGTGGATCCTGCCGTTCGCAAACCGCGTCTGCCTGCTGCTGCCGGCCTGTGTGCCGCGCTGCTGCTGTGGGCGTCGGCCACGCAGGCGGCAGACGGGCGCAGCAGCCAGCAGCGGGCGCGCGAAACGCAGGTGATCGACCTGATCGACAGCGGCCGCTTCAGCGACGCCGATGCGCTGCTGGCGACCGGGAGCGATGCTGCCGAAGGCGCGTTCCAGCGTGAGCGCATGCGCCGCATCCGCCAGGATTTTTCCCTCGACGAAACCGCCGCCAAGGCGGCCGTGCGCCGCTGGATTCCCGACCTGACCGACGAGGAGTTCGCGCGGTGGGATCAACTCGGCCTGATCGAGCATCTCGATATCGATGGTACGCGTTGGTATTTCAAGCGCGCACCGTCGAACCTGTTCCTGCTCAGTGACGAAGCACGCGCACGCCGCCGCGCGGATGCACCGATGTCACCGCCGGGCCCGAACGAAGTGCTCAACGCGCACCACGCGCGCGTGCTTGCCGCAGCCGAACAGAGTGGCCAGGCGTCCGTACTGCCGCAGCGCATTGAGTTCACCCAGTCGCTCACGGTGAAAGCCGATGCCGTCCCGGCGGGTGAAACCGTACGCGCCTGGATTCCATACCCGCGCGAGATCCCGGGCCAGCAGGAACAGGTGCAGTGGCTGGGCAGCGCCCCGGGCAAGGCACGGGTGGCACCGGCCAGTACCCTGCAGCGCACCGCCTACCTGGAAGCCAAAGCCGTAGCCGGCAAGCCGACCCGGTTCGAGATCCGCTATGCGGTAACGGTCTTCGCGCGACACACCGCGATCGATCCTGCGAAGGTGCAGGCCACCCCGAATGATCCCGCATTGAAGCCCTATCTGGCCGAGCAGCTGCCGCATGTGCGTTTCACCCCGGCGCTGAAGCTGTTCTCCGAGCAGGTGCTGCAGGGCGAGACGCGCCCCTATGAAGTGGTGCGCAAGCTGTTTGCCGCCGTGGACCGCATTCCATGGGCCGGTGCGCGCGAATACTCGACGCTCAGCAACATCAGTGATCATGCGCTGCGCGCCGGCCATGCGGATTGCGGGCAGCAGACCCTGCTGCTGATCGCGCTGCTGCGCATGAACGGCATTCCTGCGCGCTGGCAGTCGGGCATGGTGTTCTCCAGCGACGGCAGCGGCTACAACAACCTGCATGACTGGGGACAGGTCTACCTGGCGCCATACGGCTGGCTGCCGATGGACGTGACCACCGGCGCGCTTGCCAGCGATGTGCCGGCACTGCGCGATTTCTATCTGGGTGGCCTCGACGGCTACCGCATTGCTTTCAACGACGATTTCGGCCAGCCCTTCGTGCCGGCCAAGCAGCACTTCCGCTCGGAAACGGTCGACTCGCAGCGCGGCGAGGCCGAGTGGGCAGGCGGCAACCTGTACTTCGACCAATGGAGCTACGACTTCCAGTGGCGGGTACTGCCAGCCAGGCAACGCTAGCGCGACACATCGCATTCCACACCATTCAATTCTTGCAGGAGAGAGCAGGGGATGAAGGCTTACAGCATCAAGCGGGCGGCGTTGTGCGTCGCCCTCGGGGCGTGTCTGGGCGTAGTGCTGCCCGGCATCGCGATGGCACAGAACGTGAGCGGTGCAGTCGCCGGCCGTGCAACCGCCGGTGACCAGGTGACCGTGGTCAGCAGCAGCACCGGCCTGACCCGTACCGTCACCGTAGGCGCCGATGGCAGCTACCGCCTCGGCCAGCTGCCGGTGGGCGACTACCAGCTGCAGCTCAGCCGCGATGACCAGAAGCTGGGCGACCAGGTATCGGTGAGCGTTGCCGTCGGCGGTACCACCACGGTCAACCTGGGCAGCGGCGGCGGTGTCACCAACCTGGATGCACTGCAGGTAGTTGGCACCCGCGTGGTCAACCGCGTGGATGTGTACTCCACCGAAACCTCGTTCAACATCAACCGCCAGGAGATCTCGCGGCTGCCGGTAGCGCAGGACCTGTCCGCGGTCGCGCTGATGGCGCCGGGCGTGGTCGGCGGCAACTCGTCATTCGGAGGCCTGTCGTTCGCCGGTTCATCGGTGGCCGAGAATGCGGTCTTCATCAACGGCCTGAATGTCACCGACATGTATACCCGTCGTGGCTTCAGCACCGCGCCGTTCGCCTTCTTCAAGGAATTCCAGGTCAAGACCGGTGGCTACTCGGTCGAGTTCGGCCGCTCCACCGGTGGCGTGATCAATGCAGTGACCCGTTCGGGCAGCAACGAGTTCGAAGGCGGCATTGAAGTCACCGCCGAGCCCAGTGCGTGGCGCGCCAGTGGCGGCGATCATTTCCACCGCGACGGCACCCCGCATTCCTACGGAAGCCGCGACAACAACTCCTTCCTGAAGACCAACGTCTGGGGTTCGGGGCCGATCGTCAAGGACAAGCTGTTCCTGTTCGCGATGTACGAGGACCGCAGCGACAAGGGCCACAACACCTCGTCCGATGGCAGTACCTGGTTCAAGAACGACTCCGGCAACGGCTTCTGGGGTACCAAGCTGGACTGGAACATCAACGACAACCACAGCCTGGCGCTGCTGGCGTTCTCCGACGAGGGCGATGTCACCAACGCGTCGTACGGCTACAACTGGAATGCGGACCGGATCGGTTCCTGGGGCGGCGACTCGGTCACCGAGACCGGCGGCCGCAACTGGTCGGCCACCTACACCGGCCACTTCGGCCAGAATTTCACCGCGCGCGCCATGGTCGGCCAGAACAAGCAGCGTGCCTTCACCAACTCGTCGCTGGACCAGGCCTGCAGCCCGGTGTTCACCGACAGCACCTACGGCCCGCGGCTGGGCAAGCTGCAGGGGCTGCGCGCGGGCTGCCACCCGACCGGCGCGGCGGTGGCCGAGCGCGATGACACCCGCGATGTCGCGCGCCTGGATTTCGAATGGCAGCTCGGTGATCACCTGCTGCGCTTCGGTGTCGACCGCGAACTGATGACCACCAAGCAGTCCACCCGTTACCCAGGGCCGACCGAGCTGAGCTACACCGCCTACGTGGCGCGCCCCGGCGATGAAGTGTGGGATGGCGCAAACGCCTACGTACCGGCTGGCGTCACCGAGATGCTGCGCGCTCGCAACCGCCGCTCCGGCGGCACCTTCGAGACCGAGGCCAATGCCTTCTATCTGGAAGACATCTGGAACATCACCCCGAACCTGATGCTGAACCTCGGCGTGCGCTGGGACCGCTTCGAGAACCGCACCGCCGCCGGCAAGGCGTTCATCAAGATGGACGACCTGATCGCGCCACGCGTCGGCTTCTCGTGGGACATGCGCGGTGATGGCAGCACCAAGCTGTTCGGCAACGCCGGCCGCTACTACCTGCCGGTCACCAACAACATCAACGTGAACTTCGCCGGTGGCCTGACCGACGAATACAGCTATTACGTGCTGAACGGCTGGGAGCAGAAAACCTCGCCGACCGGTTCGCCGTACATGGCACCGATCGTCGGCCAGCAGATCGGGCCCACCGACACCCGCATGAACACCGGCGGTGCCGACCTGCGCCAGAGCGTGGACCGCGACCTGAAGGCGGTCTACCAGGACGAATACATCCTGGGCTTCCAGAACATGATCAACCAGGCCTGGTCGTGGGGCGTCAATGCCACCTACCGGCGCATGACCCGCGCGCTGGATGACATCCGCATCAATTACACCCCGTGCGGCCCGACCCCCAGCACGCTGTGGCCGATCGCCAACCCGGGCGAGAGCCTGACGATCTGGGGCGACAAGAGCATCGGTTGCGCCAACGAAGGCTGGATCACCATCGACACCGCCAACAGCGGCTATCGAAAGGGCGGCAGTGGCGAGGTGATCGGTTACTCCAAGCCCAAGCGCACCTACAAGGCGCTGGAGTTCCAGATCGACCGCGCCTGGGACGAGAAGTGGATGTTCAACGCGTCCTACCTGTGGTCGAAGAGCGAGGGCAACTTCGAAGGCCCGGTGAACTCCGATACCAACTACGGCGACACCGGCATGGTGCAGTTCTGGGACCACCCGGCCACCAATGAACGCTATGGTGTTCTGTTCAACGATTTCCGCCATCAGTTCAAGCTGCGTGCCGCGTATGCGCTGAACAAGCAGTGGTCGTTCGGCACCACGCTGCAGGTGCAGTCCGGTGGCCCGATCACCGCCTACGGCGTGATGTGGCCGAACGACTCCATCGCCGGTGGCAGCACGTCCAGTGAAGGCAGTGGTGGTGGCACCGGTTGGCTGTGCGTGGCCAACTGTTCGGGCCCGTACAACCAGCGCCAGTTCGAGTACAGCCCGCGCGGCGCGTTTGGTCGCCTGCCGTGGACCTGGACCATGGGCGCCAACGTGACCTGGCGCCTGCCGGTGGAGGGCATCGACCTCAGCGCCCGGTTGTCGGTGTACAACCTGTTCAACAACCAGAAGACCATCAACGTGCACCAGCGCTACGAGGCGCAGCCCGGCCAGTATCGCGAGGCGACGTTCGCTACCGGTACGCGCTGGCAGGCCCCGCGCTACACCCAGCTGGTGGTGACCTGGAACTTCTGAGGCCACGATCCGCGCCTTCCACCGTGACGGCGCGGGCAATGGAGGGGCTGACCGCATGCACCACCTGCTGATCCTCGCGGCGGCACTGGCCGCAGCGTCCGCTTCGTCGGTCGACAGTGCAGCCATCGATGCCGACATCGCGACCGTGGTCCGGGCCGAGCATCTGCCCGGGCTGGCGCTGGCGGTGGTCGAGAATGGGCAGGTTGTCCATCGCCACGCGGCCGGCGCGCGCGGTGACGGCGGCCGCATCGACGAGGACACGCTGTTCAAGATCGCCTCCAACAGCAAGGCGATGACCGCTGCGCTGCTGGCGCGGTTGGTGCAGCAGGGCACGCTGCGCTGGGATGATCCGGTGCAGCGGCATCTGCCGGGCTTCCGCATGCACGATGCGTGGGTGGGCGAGCAGATGCAGGTGCGCGACCTGCTGATCCACAACAATGGCCTTGGCCTGGGCGCCGGTGACCTGATGCTGTGGCCGGAGCCGAACGCGTTCACCCGTGCCGACATCATTGCGGGGCTGGCGCACCTGAAACCGGTCAGCAGCTTCCGCAGCCACTATGCCTACGACAACCTGATGTATGTGGTGGCCGGCGAGGTGGCGGCGGCAGCGGGTGGCAAGCCGTATGACCAGCTGATGCGCGAGCAGGTGTTCGAACCACTGGGCATGACGCGCTGCCAGGTGGGTGCGTGGTCGGTGAGACACGTGGGCAACGTGGCACAGCCGCATGCCTGGCGTGGTGAACGCAACGAGGTGGTGAACGCCGATGCTGCAATCAGTCCGGACCTGCCCTCGATGGCGGCGGGTGGCATTCGTTGTTCGCTGCGCGACATGACACGCTGGATGCAGGTACTGCTCGATCCCGCGCTGGTGCCGGACTGGCTGGGCAGCGAGCAGCGGCGCACGCTGTGGACCCTGCACATGCCGATGCCGTTGGGTGAACGCCAGCGGCGCTGGGACAACGCGCATTTCTACGGTTATGGATATGGCTGGCGGGTGTCGGACATGGACGGGCAGTGGAAGGTGGCGCATACCGGCACGTTGTCGGGCATGTACTCGTCGCTGGCATTGCTTCCTGACCGCAGGGTCGGCGTGGTGATGCTGATCAACGGCGAAGGCGAGGATGCACGCACGGCGCTGATGCAGGCCACTCTGAAGCGCTTCACCGCACCAGACGATGCGCGCCCTGCGATGGAGTACCTGGCCGAACTGAAGGCTGACCGGGCAGCGCAGGCAGCATCTGGCCATCAACGGCCAGCAACCACCGCCGCACAGCCGGCACGCGGCAATGACCTGCCGCATTGGCAGGGCCGCTACTCCGACCCTTGGCTGGGCCCGGCTTCGCTGTGCCCGGGCAAGGATGGCCTGCGCTTCAGCGTGGACAAGTCGCCCAGGCTGCAAGCGGCCGTGCTGCAACTGCAGGGGCGCTGGCTGCTGCGCTGGGATACGCTGGGTGACGAGGCGCAGGCGTGGCTGCAGCCGGGCCAGGGCCCGGCGCCGACACTGGACCTGCGCGCCATCGATCCTGACATCGACTTCAGCTATGACTTCCAGGACCTGCATTTCACTCGTACTGGCGACTGCCCTGGCGGCGACCGCCAACGCCGCTGAGCCACCGCGCGTTTCGCCGGCCACTGATGCGGCCAGCGCCGGATTGGTGGAGATCCGCACGTTGTCGCCAGGCATCGACATGGACATCCGATACGCCAATGCCAACAACTTCACCGGCGCGCGCGTGCCCGGCTATGAGGCGCCATCCTGCTACCTGCTGGCGCCCGTGGCGAAAGCGCTGGCGCAGGTAGAACAGGATCTGCGCGCGCAGGGCTTTGGCCTGCGCCTCTACGACTGCTACCGGCCGGTGCGCTCGGTGCAGGCCTTCATGGCCTGGGTGAACGATCCGCGCGAACTCTCGCGCAAGGCACAGCAGTACCCGGACCTGGACAAGCCACGGCTGCTTGCCGACGGCTACATCGCCGAGCGTTCTGGCCATAGTCGTGGCGCCACGGTTGATCTTGGCCTGCTGGATTGCCGCACTGGCGCCTGCACGCCGCTGGACATGGGCACCGACTTCGATTTCTTTGGCCCGCGCGCGCATACCCGGACGAGCGGGCTGAGCACTGTGCAGCAGGCGAACCGCCAGCAGCTGGTGCAGGCGATGGCGCGCCGTGGCTTCGTCAACTATCCGCAGGAGTGGTGGCACTACACCCTGCAGCCCGAACCGGATCCCGGCACCGCGTACGACGTCCCGGTACGGTAGGGGTATCGGCAGGGCTGCGCCCTGCACCCGCGGTAGTGCCGGCCGCTGGCCGGCAACATCAGACGCAACAGCAACAGCGTGCATTCCGTGGGATGGCTTGGCGGTGCCGGAGTGCGGGGACGCCGTAAATCCGTCCATGGAGGCTTGGCAGCCGCATCCATGCGGCTGACACCCCGCACTCCGGCACCGCCCAGCCTCTGACAGTTTCCCGCGCGGTCCGTTGTAGAGCCGAGTCCATGCTCGGCTGCTCTTTGTTCGTCGGCTGCTTCTTGTTCAATCGTCGAGATACTCGATCTCGATGGAGATTCATCCACGCATGGCATGGATCTACTGTGGCTACCGGATTGGGTCCGGGGTAGATCCCTTACACTGGCCGCCTCTTCATCCCTGCCCACCCGATGAACCTTCCCCTGCACTTCGGCCTGCTCGGTACCCTGGAAGCCGGCGCCATCGCCCTGCTGGTCGGGCTGCTGGTGTACTTCCTGTGGTCGCAGCTGTGCCGGCTCCTGCACTGGACCGCGGGTCACGCGATCGGGTGGTCCTGTGTCATCGCCGTGATCATCTCCGCCGGCATCGATGCATGGAAGCTGTTCTACATGGGCATCGTGCGGCTGGAGTCGCCGCTGTACGCGCGCCTGTTCCTGGCCACCATCCACGATCCGAACGAACTCGGCAGCCGCGTGGTGCTGGAAATCGCCGGTGCGCTCGCCGGTGTTGCGCTGGGGTGGGTGTTGTTCAGTTCGCGGTCATCGGAAAAAACCGTCGACTGACGCAGGTTTTTCGTTGGTTGCCGGTTAAATCCGGCAGCGCTGAATGCGCATCTTATGAGCTGCTCACTTGCTGCTAACCACCGTGCTAATGCATGCGCGGGGGCGAGTGGTTAATGGTGCGTGTTGACGCCGGTCGCGGGGCAAAATCGATTCAGAAACGGGGTGGCAGGGTAGGTGCCGTGCGGAGACAACACGCCGCGCAACACCACCCAATTGGCAGGAGACACCCCTGATGACT
Source organism: Stenotrophomonas sp. YJH_SMC_91 (assembly GCF_059368495.1). Taxonomy (NCBI): domain Bacteria; kingdom Pseudomonadati; phylum Pseudomonadota; class Gammaproteobacteria; order Lysobacterales; family Lysobacteraceae; genus Stenotrophomonas; species Stenotrophomonas sp. YJH_SMC_91. The sequence goes on from NZ_JCAFRT010000017.1 coordinate 51,621, forward strand.
ATTCGCAACCGCAAGCCCCTGATCGCCCTGATCGTCGCCGCTGGCAGCGTGCTGGCCATTCCGGCGATGGCCCAGTCGGCCAAGCAGCAGGCGGCGCATGCGCAGAACGAGGCCGCACAGGCCCAGCAGGCGGCTGCACAGGCCGGCCAGGCCGCCGACCAGGCGACCGACGCTGCCGCAGCCGCATCGGCGCAGGCCAACGGCGGTGGCCAGACCTGGGCCAGCATCGATACCGATGGCAACGGCACCATCAGCAAGACCGAGGCGCAGGTGAACGCGGGCCTGGCCCAGGTGTTCGACCAGGCTGATACCAACAAGGACGGCGAGCTGAGCGCCGATGAGTACAAGGCCTATGTGGCCGCCCAGCAGGCCGGCGCCGGCGGCGCAGCGCAGGGTGCGCAGGGCAGGTAAGACCTGTATCGGGGCGTATGGGAACCCGGGCGGCTTCGGCCGCCCGGGTTTTTTTCGTCACCACGGCCCCTGTATCCTTGCGCGATGAACACCTCCACGCCTGCGCCGTCGCGCGCCATCGGCCTGGTCGGTTTTGACGGTGACGATACGCTGTGGAAGAGCGAGGACTACTACCGCAAGGCCGAGCAGGACTACCTTGACCTGCTGTCGCGCTACGTCGACGTGCACGACACCCAGACTGCGCGCCACCTGCTGGAAGTGCAGCAGCGCCACCTGGGCACCTTCGGCTACGGCGTGAAGAGCATGACGCTGTCGATGATCGAAGCGGCCATCGACATCACCGGGCAGCGCATCGAAGCGAAGGACATCCAGCGCATCCTGGATATCGGCCACGACACCCTGCGCCACCCGGTCGAACTGATCGACGGTGTGCGCGAAGCGGTGGCGGCCATCGCCGAGCACTACCCGGTGGTGCTGATCACCAAGGGCGACCTGTTCCACCAGGAAGCGAAGATCAAGGTCGCCAACCTGGGCGAGCTGTTCCCGCGCATCGAGATCGTCTCGGAGAAGGACCCGGAAACCTACGCCCGCGTGCTGGCCGAATTCGACCTGCCCATGCAGCGCTTCGTGATGGTCGGCAACTCGCTGCGTTCGGACATCGAGCCGGTGGTTACCCTGGGAGGCTGGGGCGTGCATACCCCGTACGCAGTGACCTGGGCCCACGAGACCCAGCACGGCGTCGCCGATGATGAACCGCGCATGGTCACCGCCGACACCGCCCACGACTGGCCGGCCGCACTGGCGGCGATCGAAGCCAAGGCCGCTGCGGCGGCCTGACAGGGCCCGGCGGCTGCGGCAGAATCGGGGCATGAATTACCGACTGCGCGTGTTGCTGTTGTCCCTGCTGCTGGCGCCGGCCACCGTGCTGGCCCAGCAGACCGCCGAGCGTTCGGCTGCGTATGAGGTGGCAACCGGCGACAGCTGGGTTGATGCCCAGCTGCAGGACATCAACCATTACGCCGAACGCTACCCGGATGCCTTTCTCGATGAGGTATCGCGCTATGCCGATGTGCCCCGTGGCTACATCAGCGCGCTGTTCACCACCCATGGCTGGCAGGCCGGGGACATCTACTTCGCCTGCTTCTGGGCCAAGGCCAGCGGCCAGACCTGCCGCGACAGCGTGCGCGCCTTCAGCCAGGACCCGGACGGCGGCTGGGAAGCGGTGGTGAAGCGGATGTCCACCAAGCCGGACAACCTGCATTACCGGGCCGTGCGCCACGCCATCGTGGCCAGCTACCAGCACTGGGACCGGCCGATCACCCTGGATGCCACCCTGAAGCGCCAGTTGAAGCGGTAGTGCCGGCCGCTGGCCGGCAACCTGGGGATACCCGCTCGCAGCGGATGCCGGCCAGCGGCCGGCACTACCGATCTGTTTCATGTTGCTCTGCATATCGCCGCCGCCCCGCGCTCCGGCGACAATACGGGTCCGAGCTGTTCCCCCGTTCCCGTAATCGAGTGACTGATGAGCGCCTCTTTGGTTTCGCCTGATGTGATCCGCCGCCTGTTCGCACAGGCCATGTCCCGCATGTACCGCACCGAAGTGCCGCTGTACGGCACGCTGGTGGAACTGGTGGAGCGGATCAACGCGCAGGTGCTGGCGCAGGACCCCGCTCTGGCCGCGCAGTTGCAGCGCAACGACGAGCGCGCGCGCCTGGATGAAGAACGCCACGGCGCGATCCGCGTCGGCACCGTGCAGGAACTGGCGACGCTGCGCCGCCTGTTCGCCGTGATGGGCATGTACCCGGTCGGCTACTACGACCTGTCGGTCGCGGGCGTGCCGGTGCATTCCACCGCGTTCCGCCCGCTCACCGGCGCCGCGCTGGCGCAGAATCCGTTCCGCGTGTTCACCTCGCTGCTGCGCCTGGAGCTGATCGAAGACGAAGCGCTGCGTGCCGAGTCCGCGCGCATCCTCGAAGGCCGCCGCATCTTCACCGAGGGCGCGCTGGCGCTGATCGACCAGGCCGAGCGTGACGGCGGCCTGTCGCAGGCCGATGCCGAACGCTTCGTCGACGAAGCGCTGGAAACCTTCCGCTGGCACGGCGATGCCACCGTCGACCTGCCGACCTACCACGCGCTGCACAACGCGCATCGCCTGGTGGCCGACGTGGTCAGCTTCCGTGGCCCGCACATCAACCACCTGACCCCGCGTACGCTGGACATCGACGCTGCGCAGGCGGCGATGATCGAACACGGCATGGCGGCCAAGGCGGTGATCGAGGGCCCGCCGCGCCGCGCCTGCCCGATCCTGCTGCGCCAGACCAGCTTCAAGGCACTGGAAGAGGCCGTGCATTTCCCGGGCGGCGAAGGCGGCGATGCCGGCACCCATACCGCGCGCTTCGGCGAGATCGAACAGCGCGGCCTTGCGCTCACCCCGAAGGGCCGCGCGCTGTACGACCAGCTGCTGTCGCAGGCACGCGATGCCGGTGGCGAAGGCAGTACCGTTGGCGACTACGGCCAGCGCCTGCAGGCGGTGTTCGCCAGCTTCCCGGATGACCATGACACGCTGCGCCAGGAAGGACTGGGCTACTACCGTTACCAGCTGACCGACGCCGGCCGTGCCGCGCCCGAGCGCGTGGCGGATCTGCCGGCCGAAGTGCTGGTGGCCGCCGGCCTGGCCACGGCCGATCCGATCGTCTACGAGGATTTCCTGCCGGTCAGTGCCGCGGGCATCTTCCAGTCGAACCTGGGTGGTGAAGAACAGCGCGCCTATGCCGCACATGCCAACCGCGAGGCCTTCGAGCAGGCGCTGGGCGTGGCGGTGAATGACGAGTTCGAGATCTACGAGCGGCTGCAGGCTGAGTCGCTGGCGGCGCTGCGCACCGCGTGAAGGTAGAGCCGGCCGCTGGCCGGCTGTTGGGGAAGCCGGCCAGCGGCCGGCACTACCCGATTCCGTAGCTGGGGTCAGAGCCCTTTCCTGTAGAAAGGGATCCGACCCCAACGTTGCGCATGATCGGGGTCAGATCCCTTTTCGGCAGAAAAGGGCTCTGACCCCCAACGCAATCAGCCCTTCATCGTTCCGGTATCCAGCCAACGCTGGTGCCACGACAGCGCTTCCGGCAGCAGGTGCGGGGTGTGCTTGCCGTAGCTCTCGCGGCTGGCGCGGTCGAAGTAATCCTGCAGCTGCGGACGGAAATCCGGATGCGCGCAGTTGTCGATCAGCACCTGCGCGCGCTTGCGCGGGGTCAGGCCACGCAGGTCGGCCAGGCCCTGTTCGGTGACGATCACCGACACGTCGTGCTCGGTGTGGTCGACATGGCTGGCCATCGGCACGATCGCCGAAATGGTGCCGTTCTTCGCGGTGGACGGGCTCAGGAACGCCGACAGGAAACCGTTGCGGGCGAAGTCACCGGAACCGCCGATGCCGTTCATGATCCGCGTGCCCATCACGTGCGTCGAATTGACGTTGCCGTAGATGTCCACCTCGATCATGCCGTTCATGCCGATGCAGCCCAGGCGGCGCACCAGTTCCGGATGGTTGGAGATTTCCTGCGTGCGCATGATGATGCGCTCGCGGTAGAAATCGATGTTCTCCTTGAACGTCTCGTTGGCCTGCGGGCTCAGCGCGAAGCCGGTGCACGAAGCGTAGCTCAGCACGCCATCACGCAGCAGGTCGAGCATGCCGTCCTGGATCACTTCGGTGAACGCGGCTAGGTCGCGGAAACCGCTCTTGGCCAGGCCGGCCAGCACCGCATTGGGAATGTTGCCCACGCCCGACTGCAGCGGCAGCAGGTTCGGCGGCAGGCGGCCCTTCTTCACCTCATGCTTGAGGAACTCGATCAGGTGCGAAGCGATCTGCTCGCTGGTCGCATCGATCGGGCTGAACGGGCTGTTGCGGTCCGGGCCGTTGGTGCGCACCACGGCCACGATCTTGTCCGGGTCGCAGCGCAGTGCGGTGTCGCCGATGCGGTCGTTGGCGTTCACCAGCGGAATCGGCTTGCGGTGCGGCGGCAGCGCGGTGCCGTAGTAAATGTCATGCATGCCGTCGACGCCGGCCGGCTGCCATTCGTTGACCTCGACGATCACCTTCTTCGCCAGGTCCAGCCAGGTCTTGTTGTTGCCGACCGAGGTGGAAGGCACCAGCGAGCCGTCCTCGCGGATGGCCGAGACTTCGATCACGGCGGTATCGATCTCGCCGTAGAAGCCGAACCACACGTGCTGGGCAACGTGGCTGAGGTGGATGTCGATGTAGTCCAGCTTGCCCTCGTTGATGCGGTTGCGCGCATCCGGGTCGCTCTGGAACGGCATGCGCATGGCGATGCCATCGGCCTTGGCCAGCGCGCCATCGAGTTCCGGCGCGGTGGAGGCGCCGGTCATCAGCTTGATCTGGAAAGGGTTGCCCTGGGCATGCACCGCTTCGATGCGGCGGGCCAGTTCGACGGGAACGGCCTTGGGATACCCGGAGCCGGTAAAGCCGCTCATGGCCACGGTTTCACCGGGCTGGATCAGCGCGGCTGCGGCCTCTGCGGAGACCACGCGGTCACGGAGACGCGCGTTGGCGATGCGATCAACAGACATGACGACACGTGTTGCTGGGGGGAATTCCGATTATCGGCCATCCTCATCCGTACGGGGGGTTCTACCTTCGTGGAATGGCTTTTCCCCAGGGGCTCACCCAAACCCGTCGGTTTTGTTTTGCAGTGCAGCGTGCAAAGTGCTTTCGCAGCCCGCACGATGGCCCTGCATCCCGACGTGGGGGAGGGAGCAGAGCCCGCTGGCAGTTCGCTGCAAGCGGGCTTTTTTATTGCCTGTCGCCCAGTATGAATACGCGGCCTCCATTGTTGGTAATGCCGGCCGCTAACCGGCAGATCCGTTGACTTGGTAGTGCCGGCCGCTGGCCGGCAGATCCGATGATGCTGCCGAAGGTTACCGGGGTTGCCGGCCAGCGGCCGGCACTACCGGGTCCGTTGCGCCCCGGCCGGGTCGATACAATCAGTGCATGACCCTCGCCCCCGCTGATCTGCCCGTCTCCCTGCAGCCTCTTGTCGACCGCGCCCTGGCGCGTCTGGCTCAAGTCCTGCCAGAGCCCATCCCGGCCGACCTGCTGCCGTTGCTGACCCGCCTGGCGGTGACCAGCGACTTCGCGCTGGACACCCTGGTGCGGCAACCGGCGCTGCTGGCGCAGCTGGCCGCGCCCGGCTGCCCGCCGATCCCAGCGCCGGTGCTCGACCCACTGCAGCCCAGCGACTGGCCGGCACAGCTGCGGCGCTGGCGTGCGGCGATGTCCACACGGCTGATCTGGCGCGACCTTGCCGGGCTGGACGACGTGGCGCAGACCCTGGCCGGCGCCACCACCCTGGCCGAAGACTGCCTGCGGCTGGCGCTGGAGGCCCTGCAGCAGGAATTCGCCCAGCGCCATGGCGTCATCGCCGATGACCAAGGCACGCCGCAGCAGCTGGTCGTGTTCGGCCTCGGCAAGCTGGGCGGCGGCGAGCTCAACTTCAGTTCCGATATCGATCTGGTCTACGCCTATCCGCACGGCGGCGAATCCGATGGCCCGCGCGCGCTGGCCGCCGAAGAGTATTTCGCCCGCCTCGGCCAGCGCCTGGCCAAGCTGCTGGACGAAACCACCGTCGATGGCTTCAGCCACCGTGTCGACCTGCGCCTGCGCCCGTTCGGCAGCGCCGGCCGCGTCGCGCTGTCGTTCGCGGCGATGGACCAGTATTTCCAGCGCGAGGGCCGCGACTGGGAACGCTACGCGTGGCTGAAGGCGCGCGCGGTGGCCGGCGACATCGCCGCCGGTGAAGCGTGGCTGCAGACCCTGCGCCCGTTCGTGTACCGCCGCTACCTCGATTTCACCGCGCTCGATGGCCTGCGCGAAATGAAGGCGGCGATCACCGCCGAGGTCGCGCGCCGCGAGTTGCACGAGGACATCAAGCGTGGCGCCGGTGGCATCCGCGAAATCGAATTCCTGTGCCAGGCGTTGCAGCTGATCCGCGGTGGCCGTGAACCGGCACTGCGCGAGCGTCGCCTGCTGGTGGCGCTGGATGCACTGGTCGCCGCCGGACAGATCGCGCCCGAGGATGGCGCCGCACTGCGCGAGGCTTACCTGTTCCTGCGCCGGCTGGAGAACCGCTTGCAGATGCTGCGCGACGCGCAGACCCACGTACTGCCCAGTGACGCGCTGGACCGCGAACGCATCGCCGTCGGCCTCGGCTATGCGGACTGGGACGTGCTGCGCGCGGCGTTGGCCGAACAGCAGCAGCGGGTCAGTACTGAATTCGCCGCGCTGCTGGCGCCGCGCAAGGGCCAGGCCGCGCCCGACGCGCTGGCCAACTACTGGCGCAGCCTGCCCGAAGGCAGCAACGCACCACTGCTGGCCGAAGCCGGCTTCCTCGATGCCAACGGCGCAGACCAGTCACTGCGCGATTTCGCCCAGGGCACCGGCGTGAAGTCCTTGTCCGATGCCGCGCGTGCGCGGCTGGATCGCGTGCTGCCGGCACTGCTGCATGCGGCCACGCGCTCGCCACAACCCGACGCCGCGCTCAAGCGTGTGCTTGGCCTGCTGCAGGCGGTGCTGCGCCGGACCAGCTATCTCGCGCTGCTGGACGAGCAACCCAGCGCGTTGGCGCGGCTGGTCGATGTGCTGGCGCGCAGCGCGCTGCTGGCCGAGCGCCTGGCGGCGTATCCGCTACTGTTGGACGAACTGCTGGACGTACGCGTGTCCGGTCCGATGCCGGATGCCGCCGGCATGCTGGCCGAGTGCCAGCAGGTGCTGGTGGTGGAAGATCCCGAATCCGCGCTGCGCTGGCTCAACGAAACGCGGCTGGCGCTCAGCTTCCGCATGGCGATGGCTACGCTGGACGGGCGCCAAGGCGCGGTGGACAGCACCCGGCAACTGGCCGAGCTGGCGCAGGCGGTGGTGGTCACCGTGCTGGCGATGGCCGAAGCGGACATGCATGCCGCACACGGCGGAATTCCCGGTGGGCGCTTCGCGATCATCGGCTACGGCAGCCTGGGTGGGCTTGAACTGGGCTTCGGTTCCGACCTGGACCTGGTGTTCCTGCACGACAACCCGGCGGGCCTGGACGCCAGCGACGGCGCACGGCCGCTGGAGCCGGGCCGCTGGTATGCGCGCCTGGCGCAGAAGGTGATGGCGCTGCTCGGTGCAGTCACGGCTGCCGGGCGCCTGTACGACATCGACGTGCGCCTGCGCCCGGACGGTGGCAAGGGTTCGCTGGTGTCTTCGCTGGCCAGCTACACCGAATACCAGCGCGAACGCGCGTGGACCTGGGAACACCAGGCGCTGGTGCGCGCGCGTGGCGTGGCCGGCGATGCCAGCCTGCTGGCCGACTTCGAGCAGGTGCGTGCACAAACGCTTGGGCGTGAGCGCGACACGGGTGTGCTGTATGCGGACGTGCTGAAGATGCGCGGCCGCATGCGCACCGAACTGGACCGCAGCGATGCCGCACGACTGGACCTGAAGCAGGGTGCCGGCGGCGTGGTGGACCTGGAGTTCCTGCTGCAGACCGGCGTGCTGGCGCGCAGTGCGCAGCATGCGGTGCTGCTGCAGCCGCGCGATACACCGTCGTTGATCGATGCGTTGGCGGTGGCCGGTTTCTTTCCCGATGCCACCGCGCATGCACTGCATGGGGCACATGCCACGCTGCTGGACGTAGGCCTGGCCTGCACGCTGGACCGGCGCCCGCGGTTGGCGCCGACCACGCCTGCGATTGAAGAGGCGTGTGCCGCGATTACGGCAGCGTGCAGAGCCGCGGAGCTGCCGTTCGCCTGAGCGGGGGCAAATGCTGCAACCACTTTGGGTGGGTGCGGACCGTTGGTCGGCACAATCTGTCGGCAGCGATGAGTTCTGCAGGGCGTGCCGACCCACGGTCGGCACCCACCGAATCAATGGCCCTGCGATGCCCGCTCCTGGCAGGTGCCGACCGTTGGTCGGCACAATCTGTCGGCAGCGATGAGTTCTGCAGGGCGTGCCGACCAACGGTCGGCACCCACCGAATCAATGGCCCTGCGATGCCCGCTCCTGGTATGTGCCGACCGTTGGTCGGCACAATCTGTCGGCAGCGATGAGTTCTGCAGGGGGTGCCGACCAATGGTCGGCACCCACCGGATCAATGGCCCTGCGATGCCCGCTCTGGTAGGTGCCGACCGTTGGTCGGCACAATCTGTCGGCAGCAATGAGTTCTGCAGGGCGTGCCGACCAACGGTCGGCACCCACCGGATCAATGGCCCTGCGATGCCCGCTCCTGGTAGGTGCCGACCGTTGGTCGGCACAATCCGCCAGCGGTAATGAACTCCGATGGAGCGTGCCAACCAAGGTCGGCACCCACCAGAGCATGTGCGGTCAGCTGGTGGCCCGCAGTGGCGCCATCTTCCACAACAACGCGCGGAACGGGGCCAGCAGGCACACGCCGATCGCCAGCTTCACCGCCAGGTCGCCGGCGGCCCAGCTCACCCACGGCAGGGTGGAACCAGCAAACGCGATCGACCAGAAAATGGTGGTATCCACCGTCGCGCTGCAGGTGGTGGCCACCATCGGTGCGCGCCACCAGCTGCCACGACGCAGGCGGTCGAACACGGTGATGTCCAGCAGCTGCGCCACGATGAAGGCCGAGCACGAGGCAATGGCGATGCGCGGCGTGGCCACCCACACCGACAACACCACCGCCACCAGGAAGCCGATCCACGCCACGCGGCGCGCCGGGCCCGGGCCGAAGCGGCGGTTGATCAGGTTGCTGACCAGGAACGCGACTGGATAGCTGAAGGCACCCCAGGTCAGCCAATCGTTGATCGGGTACTGCACCAGTACGTTGGACAGCAGCACCACCGCGCCCATCGCCAGTACCGCCAGCACCAGGGCGCGCGGGGTCAGCGGGGCAAAAAGAGGGGCAGGACGCACGGACATGGCGAGCCAGGGGGACAAAGGGGATCGCCCATTATCCGCCCGGCCCGCGGCAAAGCCAAAACCACTCGTTCAGCTTTACAGCGCTTCGCTCAACACGTCGCCAGCGGCGTAGGCGGTGGGCACGTAAGCCAGTGCCTGGCCCTGCGCGCTTTTCACGGTCCAGCCGGCACCGGCTTCGGTGGGGTCGAAGTGCACCTGCTGGCCGACCACGAAGCCTGCCGCCTGGTCTTGATGCACGCGCGCCGGCCAGCGCAGGGTGGCGGTCTGGTCGGCTTTGTCCGGCACCTGCAGCTGTACCTGGCGCTCGCCCTCCGGCGTGGTCTCCACCTTCTTCACCTCCATCGGCGGCAGCGGCACTGCCTTGGTGCGCGTGGCCCGGCCGTTGCGTTCGCTGGCCTTGAACGGCGCCTTGGACAGTTCGGACAAGCCCATCGAGGCCGCCAGTGGCAACGACAGCACCACGAACGACGTCACGATCACGCTGGCCTCGCTGCTGTTCAACTGCGGCGCGGCGCCAGCATGGACAGTGGGCACCAGCAGCGCCGAGAGCAGCAGGGCGGACGCGGGAATGCGCAGGCAACGGAACATGGAGACCTCCTGGTCAACGTGGGGGCGGCGGCTCAGCGCCGGGTATCGAAAATGTCGCGCGGGCCGGTGGCCTCGGGAAGGTATTCCAGTGGGCGGCCCAGGTTGTCCTTCACCTGCCAGCCCTGGTCGGTGCCGGTCGGCTCGAAGTTCACGGTCTGTCCCACGGTGAACTGCACGGCGGGATCGCCGGGGCGCTTCGGCCACTGCATCGACGCGGTGTTCTGCGGGTTGTTGGCATCACGCAGCAGTACTTCGCGGCGGCCGTCGACGGTGGTGGCGATGGCGCTCACCTGCATCTGCGGCAGCTTCACCGATGCGCCGTGGCCGGGCGGCAGCCCGGCATCCCGGGCTTCCTTGGCAGCGGCGGCGCGCGCGGAAGCCACCAGGGGCGCGGACATTTCCAGGCTCGGCCCCTGCGGACCCGGGTCCTGCAGGATGATGATGCGGCGTTCGGCATGGGCGGTGTTCGCGCCGAGCAGGCCGGCAATGATCACCATCGACATCAGGGAAACAGGCAGCGGACGCATGTCGTTCTCCTCGCGGGATTCAGGGCGTGGCGGCAGCAGCACCGGCCACCGGCACATGGGGGATCACCAGTTCCTGCTGCAGCTGGCTGCGCTGGTGCAGGAAGTCGAACACCGATTCCACCGTCACCACCGAATAGTTGCCGGAAATGCGTTCGCCGGCGGGGTGGTCGGTGGTGGTGGCGTTTGCAATGAACAGGCGTGCACCCACGCGCTTGCCCAGGCCGATATGCAGCACGCTGGGCTGGTACTTCTGCTGGCGCAGCCATTGCTGGGCCTGTTCGCGCTTGACGATGGCCGGTGCGCCATCGGCCTGCGCCATCGCCGCGCCCAGCACCTCCAGTACCCACTGGTTGGAGTTCTGGTAGTCGGTGGCGAACGGGTAGGCGACCACGTTGTACCTGGTCTCGTGCAGCGCCTTGGGCTGGATCGACGGCGACACCAGCATCGCCTTCAATGCAGCACGCAGCGGCGCCGACGGCACGCCGATGCGCAGGTCGGTATGGCCGCCGCTCTCGCCGACGAAGTTGCCCAGGCCCTCGTGGTACAGCTGCGAGCTGTCGGTCTTGCAGCGGTTGAGCAGGTGCATCGCGCGCCAGCGGCCGTCGTCCTCGCGCAGCAGGAAGGCCAGGTGGCTGTGGCGCAGGCCGTATCGGCTGAGGTCCTGGCCACCGCGCGCGGCGACCACCACGTCCACATCGGGCAGCGCATCGAGACGCTCGGCGGTGGTCCAGGCCACGTCCAGCATCGCCGCCTGCGCGGCCACGCTCGGGTAGCGCTCGCGGCATTCGGTGCTGTTGGCCCAGGCCGGTGCAGTCGCCAGCAGGCTGGCGATCAGCAGCGCGGCGCGGGGCAGGCGGGAAAAACGATCCATGTCGATACCTTCAACGGCGGGCAGGCCCGCGCGCCGATCATACGCCGGTCAGCGCAGCGGGCGATCCAGGCCCTTGCGCTGGAGTTCCTTGTCGCAGGCGTCGCTGATCGGGGCCACCGGCAGCGGCGGGCGCTGACCAGTCTTCGGATCGCGCAGCGCCGGCTGTTCGCGGTACGCGTCCAGCTGCTGCTGGCATTGATACGAGATCGGATCCAGCTCGGTGGGCGTGGTGGAGCAGGCGGCGAGCAGGGCCAGGGGCAGCAGGAGCAGGGTGCGCATGAAGACGTTCAGCGTGATGGGGGACGCTGGACTCTAACCGCACAGTCGGATCGAAATGTTCAGAAAACGCTGCGCACCCGGTAGTGCCGGCCGCTGGCCGGCAACGTCAGGATCTTCGGTAGCGCGTAGAGCATTGCCGGCCAGCGGCCGGCACTACCCCAATGCCAGACGCTGTTTCACTTCCGCGGCCACCCGCGCGGTCTCGCGCAGTGGTTCGATGCGGTCGTACTGCCAGTCCAGCCAATGCGCCTGCAGCCGCCCGCGCTCGCGCAGCTGCTGCTGGAAGCGCGCCAGCCGGCCTTGCGCGGTATCGGCCAGCGCCACCATCACCGGCATGCGCGTGGCGCAGGCTTCAGACAGCAGGTTCACCGAATCGGGCGAGACCACCACGCGGTTGGCCCAGCCGAGCAGGCCGCCATAAGGATTCGTACCGTCGCCGCCGTCGCCCCAGATCACATGCGGCAGGTCGGCGAACGTCGCGCGCAGGATCTCGGCCAACGCCGGCGGCGTGCGTCGCGAGGTGGTCGCCAGCAGGCTGCCGCCTTCGCTGCGGATCTGCCCGGCCAGCGCCTGGAACACGCCCACCATCGCCGTTTCATCCCACGGCGCCAGCGGCGTCGGTCCACCGACAAGCAACGCGGTGCGCGGGCCGGGCAAGGTACTGAAGCCGGCGAACGCGGCGCGGCCCCAGGCCAGCCAGTCGTCGTCCACCGGGTTGAGGCTGCCGAGCAGGGTCAGCACGTTGCTGCCACGCAGGGCATCGTGTTCGGGCACCACCACCACATCCCAGTGGCGTGCGCCGATGCGCGGGTCGAGGATCTGCACCACCTGGCTGCCACGTGCCCGCAGGACGCGCAGTGCGCCGGCGGCCTGGCGGCCACAGCCGATCGCCAGCGCCGGGGCCTCGGCAGCCAATGACGCGAAAGCCTCGCCATAGCCGTTCACATCACCCGGCAGGCGCCGCGGCGACAGCCAGCGCCAGGGTGCGCGGGGCTGCAGGACCAGCGGTCGGTGGGTGCCCTGGCGCAGCGCCGAGGCCAGCGCGACCGCCTGGCGGACATTGCCCGCACGGCCGTCAGTGACCGTCCATGGCGCGCTCGATCGTTTCACCATTGGCATTAATTCGTTTCAGCCCTGCTGGGTGTTGCAACAGTCGCGACACTCTACACTGCGGCTCGTCGTTTCGCCCCGCGCCGCCCGCGGGCACTGACTTCCCTTAGCCGCCCTGGAGATCCACCGATGTCCCACGCGCTCGACGCTGCTGCCCTCGACCAGCTGTTCCGTACTGCCCGCACCCAGAACGCCTTCCTCGACAAGCCGGTCCCGGCCAGCCTGCTGCAGGAACTGTACGACCTGGTGAAGTGGGGGCCGACCGCCGCCAACACCACGCCGGCCCGCTTCGTCTTCGTCACCTCGAAGGAAGCCAAGGCCAAGCTGGCCCCGGCCCTGTCCGAAGGCAACCACGACAAGACCATGGCCGCTCCGGTCACCGCCATCATCGGCTTCGACCTGGACTTCCACGAGAAGCTGCCGTACCTGTTCCCGCACACCGATGCCAAGGCCTGGTTCGACGGCCCGCAGGAAGGTCGCCACGAAGCCGCCCTCCGCAACGGCAGCCTGCAGGGCGCCTACCTGATCCTGGCCGCACGCGCGCTGGGCCTGGATGCCGGCCCGATGTCCGGCTTCGACCCGGCCAAGGTCGACGAAGCCTTCTTCGCCGGCACTTCGATCAAGTCGAATTTCCTGGTCAACCTGGGTTACGGTGACCCGGCGGGCCTGTTCCCGCGTCTGCCGCGCCTGTCGTTCGACGAAGCGGCGCGCATCGCGTAAGTCGTTGTATCGGTTTCGGGCCTGCTGTCCCGTGGCAGGCTCTTGCTGCACCGTGTACCCACCCTACGATCCGGAGAGTTCCTCAGATGAGCGCCACCCGTAAACTGCTGCTGCCGCTGGCCCTGACCCTGGCCATCGCCGCCTGCTCCAAGCCGGCCGACACCGCTGCCCCGGCCGCCGATGCCGCCGCCCCGGCCACCACCGAGCAGGCCGCCACCCCGGCCGCCGATGCCGCCGCTGCAGCGCCGGCCGCCGAAGCGATCAAGATCGCCTCGGGCACCTACAAGCTGGACCCGACCCACACCGACGTGCTGGCCCAGTGGAGCCACTTCGGCTTCTCCAACCCGAGCGCGCACTTCGGCAACGTCGAAGGCACCCTGGTGTACAACGCCGAAGACGTGACCAAGTCCACCGTGGAAGTGAAGCTGCCGCTGAGCGGCCTGAACAGCTTCACCGCCAAGTTCGACGAGCACCTGAAGAGCGCCGACTTCTTCGACGCCGCCAAGTTCGCCGATGCCACCTTCAAGAGCACCAAGGTGGAAGCCGCTGGCACCAACAAGCTGACCGTCACCGGTGACCTGACCATCAAGGGCATCACCAAGCCGGTCACCCTGGACGTCACCGTGAACGGCGGCGGCGAGCACCCGATGGCCAAGGTTCCGGCCGCCGGCTTCGATGCCACCACCACCCTGAAGCGTAGCGATTTCGGCGTCGGCGCGTATGCCCCGAACGTCAGCGATGAAGTGAAGATCCGCATCACCACCGAAGCCACCGGCGAAAAGCCGGCGGCTTGATGCACCCCGCTCACTCGTCGTGAGAAGGCAGAAGGCCCGCTGAAAAGCGGGCCTTCTTTTTGGGTGCCGGTAGAGCCGGCCGCTGGCCGGCTGCATGCGGGGTGCCTGATGCTGATGGGGTTGCCGGCCAGCGGCCGGCACTACCCGGTAGACGCCAACCTGCATCTGGTGGGTGCGGACCGTTGGTCCGCACGATCCCTCAGCGCAACGCGCCCAACCATGCCACGCACGCTTCGCTCGGGCTCTGCTTGGCCTTCACTGCCAGCCCGCTCACGCGAACGAAGGTCTGCGCGGCCTGCGCCACCACCTGGCGTGCGATCAGCGCCGCCTGCTTGGTCGCGGCCTGCTGCTTGCGCAGCTGCACGATGTGCACCGACGGGCGGCCCACCGGCGCGTACTTCTGGTCGCGGCGCAGCACGTCGGCCACCTGTGCCACTTCGAATTCGGCCTGCAGGTAACGGTGCTGTGCCGCCACCAGCTCGCGCAGCGGTACGCGCAGTGCAGCGGTGTCGGCAAAGGCGGCCAGGGCCGCATCGCAGGCGGCGTCATCGGCGAAGCGGGTACGCAGCGCATCCACGCTGGCCAGGGTCAGTTTGGCCATGTGGGCCTCGTCGCTGCAGGAAAGAGCGCGATTGTCGCATTGCCGGCTCGGTCGTGCCGGCAATCGGCCGGCAATCGCATGGGAATGTGCGGACCAACGGTCCGCACCCACCGAGGGCAGAGAGCAGCCGAGCGTGGGCAGGCCCCTACAATGGCGCGGCCGCACCCACGGAAGGAAGACCCATGCAGGACGCGCAGTACTGGTTGAACGAATTCTGGTCGGGCCTGAGCGTGCTCGATCTGGTGGGCGGCAGCGTGCTCGGCACGTTGCTTGGCCTGGTGCTGGGCATCCTCGCCTGGCGCGGGCTGCACCGCCGTGGTTGGTTGCAGCGGCGCAAGCGCTGGCATCACTGGCTGCTGGCCAGCTACGTGGTGCTGCTGCCACTGGCCACCGCCTTCTTCGGCCTGCAGCTGGGCTTTACTGCTGGTGCGCACCGCGCGCTGTTCAAGCAGTTGGATCATTTCCAGCCGCACCTGCAGACCCTGGTGGAAGGCTGGAGCGAAGGCTTCACCGACTCGCTGGACGACCCGCGCATACGCGAGGCTTTGCGCAGCCAGGGCACGGTGGGTGATGTCGCCGACACCATTGCCTCGGCCTATCTCAGCGAACATCCGTTGCCCGGCCTGGATCGTCTTGGCAACGGCCCGTTGTCACGCGGCACCGGTTGGGTGATCGGCAAGGTGCGCGAAGGCCTGCTGCGCGGCATGGTGGAAGACACGCTGGTGGACAAGGCCGGCACGATTGGCCTGGAGCCCAAGGTGGTGCGTGAGGCGCTGACCATGCATGTGGATGAGCTGCTGCACACCCGTGGTGTGCTGCGGCTGGTGAAGGCGCAGATCAACGGCATGATGCCCGGCGTGTACTTCGGGCTGTTGCTGCCGCTGCTGGTCATCGCGCTGCTGGTGGCGCTGGAGATCTGGGCCGCGCAGCGGTTCGGGTGGGCGCAGCAGGTGGTAGTGCCGGCCGCTGGCCGGCAATTGCAAGTTCCTGCAGAAGGTTCATGAGGTTGCCGGCCAGCGGCCGGCACTACCTGTTGCAGGGCGTGCGGATGCTGGCGCTGGAGATCTGGGCCGCGCAGCGGTTCGGGTGGGCGCGCCGGGTGGTAGTGCCGGCCGCTGGCCGGCAATTGCGGTTTCCTGCCGAAGGTTCATGAGGTTGCCGGCCAGCGGCCGGCACTACCTGTCGGAGGGCGTGCGGACCAACGGTCCGCACCTACCAAGCAGGGTCCGCACCCACCGTCTTTGGATCAATCGCCGTCGGTTTCGTCGGGGTGCGCCTTCCAGTAGCCGGTCGAGCGGATCCAGTCGCGCGGCACGCCCAAGTGGCCTTCGATGAACTTGCGCATCATCCGTGCGCGGCGCGATTCGGTGGCGATCCAGTAGAAGACATCGCCTTCCGGGGCCTCGAAGTCGGTCAGCATGTCTTCCAGCAGCGTGCTGGTGGCCGCCGGGAAGCCATTGCGCTCCAGCCAGTGGATGCGCACGTTCTCGTACTGCGGCAGGTCCTGGCGTTCGGCCTCATCGCTCACTTCAATGAAGGCCTGCACCTCGGCACCGTCCGGCAGCACGTCCAGCCAGCGGGCGATGGCCGGCAGCGCGGTTTCATCGCCGATCAGCACATAGGCATCGTAACTGTCGGCCACCACGAACGAGCCGCGCGGGCCGCCGATCACCAGCACGTCGCCCGGCTGCGCGCGCTCGGCCCACGGCCCGGCAATGCCCTGGTCGTGCAGTACGAAGTCGATGGCCAGCTCGCCGGTCTCGTGGTCCCACCAGCGCGGCGTGTAGTCGCGGGCCGGCGAGGGCTCCTTGCCGGCCGGATAGCTGCGGCCTTCGGCAGTGACCACCGGCAGCACCATCTCGCCGCTGGCATTGGGGAAGAACAGCTTGATGTGGTCGTCAGCGCCGGGCGAATCGAAACCGGCCAGCTCGGCGCCACCCAGCACGATGCGGCGCATGTGCGGGGTGACCTCTTCGGTGCGCAGCACGGTCAGTTCACGGAAGCGCACATCCAGGCGCAGGCGCGTGTTGTTGTGTTCGGTCATGGGGTTACCTGTAAAGGTGTCGCGCAGTGCTGCGCGGCGTAGGGGAGACCTGGCTGGAGTCAGTCTGGCTGGGTCGTTGAAATGGGTGGGCTCTCGCTACCGGCCGTACCGTTGAGCAGGGCAGACGCCCGCGTCAGCAGCGCCGCTACTTCTTCCGCTTCGCCCTCGGCCCAACGGCCGTGGTGGTGCACCAGCGCCCGCTTGAACTCGCGCAGGGCACCGGCCAGCGGCGGCGGCAGCGAGGCCTTGGTGATCTCGCGGGCACGGTCGAAGGCACGCCGCTGCGCCAGGCGCACCTGGGTGCGCTGCACCTTCAGCTCGAACTCGCCGGCGGCGGTGATGCGGAAGATCCGCTTGCCGTCCACTTCCTCGGCCTCGATCCAGCCGGCCTGCTCGAAGCTGGCCAGCAGCGGGTACATGGTGCCGGCGCTGGGCGTGTAGGCCTGCATGAACTGGTTGCTGATCAGCTGCATCAGCTCATAGCCATGGCGGGGTTGTTCGCCGATCAGGGCCAGCACCAGCAGGCGCAGGTCGCCGCGGCTGAGCACCCGCGGCTGGCCGTTGCGGCGCGGCACTTCCGGATTGGTGGAACGGGCTCTGGGAGAAGCGGTGCGGCTCATTTCGATATATCGGTAAACGAGTGTGCAAACGATATATCGATATATCGAAGCCGGCAATCACCGATCCGGCCACAAGCGGGTCAGTTTTGGGCCACGGCCAGCCCCGCGCACGGCAAAAGGGGCGCCCCTTGCGAGGCGCCCCGGGCAACACTGTGGAAGGGAGCGAGGCAGGGCCAGACGGCGGACCGAAGCGGGCGAGGCCAACACTCGAGGCCTACCCTGAGGGCAGGTTGGGGGCCAATCCAGAGGCAGGTGCGACACGTTGTCGCCGGTTCAGCGCCGGCACGCGCAGCCGATACCGGTGGGTGTGGCGCTGCCCTACAACCGTCATCGGCAGCGGTAACACTGCGTCCTGCACATGGGCGCAGCGGCCCGCAAGCGACAGCCCGCGCAGCCACCAAGGCCCGCCGCAGGGCCTTCAGCGGGCCCGGCAAGCCCCTTGCGGACACTGGCCGGTTGCATCCATACGCCTGCGTAGCCAAGTGACGAAAGCCCTTGGTGCGCTACACTTTGCGGTCTAGAAATCTATACAACAGTCGCGCGCGTGCGTGCGGTTATGGGAGCGCTAATGAACTGGTTGAACGAGGTGCTGAACAACGACCCGAATCCTGTGGAAACCCAGGAGTGGATCGAGTCGTTGAAGGCCGTTATTGATGTCGAGGGCTCCGAGCGCGCGCATCAGCTGCTGGAAGGCATGGTGGAACTGACCCGTCGTTCGGGCGCCTACCTGCCGTTCTCTCCCACCACCGAATACGTCAACACCATCGAACCGCAGTTCGAAGCCAAGAGCCCGGGCAACGCCGAGCTGGAATGGCGCATCCGTTCGATCATCCGCTGGAACGCGATGGCCACCGTGGTCCGCGCCAACCGCAAGCCGGGTGACCTGGGCGGCCACATCGCCTCGTTCGCCTCTGGCGCCACCCTGTACGACGTGGGCTTCAACCACTTCTGGCGCGCCCCGAGCGAAAACCACCCGGGCGACCTGCTGTTCATCCAGGGCCACAGCGCCCCGGGCATCTACGCGCGTTCCTTCCTGGAAGGCCGCATCAGCGAAGAGCAGCTGGACAAGTTCCGCATGGAAGTGGACGGCGGTGGCCTGTCGTCGTACCCGCACCCGTGGCTGATGCCGGACTACTGGCAGACCCCGACCGTGTCGATGGGCCTGGGCCCGCTGGCTGCCATCTACCAGGCGCAGTTCATGCGTTACCTGGAAAACCGTGGCCTGATCGAGAAGTCCGACCGCAAGGTGTGGTGCTTCATCGGCGACGGCGAGAGCGACGAGCCGGAAACCCTGGGTGCCATCGCCCTGGCCGGCCGTGAAGGCCTGGACAACCTGATCTTCGTGGTGAACTGCAACCTGCAGCGCCTGGACGGTCCGGTGCGCGGCAACGGCAAGATCATCCAGGAACTGGAAGGCGTGTTCCGTGGCGGCGGCTGGAACGTGATCAAGCTGCTGTGGGGCGGTTACTGGGATGCCCTGCTGGCCAAGGACACCAATGGCGTCCTGAAGAAGCTGATGATGGAAACCGTCGACGGCGAATACCAGAACTGCAAGGCCTTCGGCGGCGCGTACACCCGCGAGCATTTCTTCGGCAAGTACCCGGAAACCGCTGCGATGGTGGCCGGCCTGAGCGACGACGACATCTGGCGCCTGAACCGTGGTGGCCACGACCCGCACAAGGTGTACGCCGCCTACCACCAAGCCGTGAACACCAAGGGCATGCCGACCGTCATCCTGGCCAAGACCGTGAAGGGTTACGGCATGGGCAGCGCCGGTGAGGCACTGAACCCGACCCACCAGACCAAGAAGCTGGACGACGAAGCGGTGCGCCACTTCCGCGACCGCTTCAACATTCCGGTGACCGACGCGCAGCTGGCCGACGGCCAGGTGCCGTTCTACCACCCGGGCCCGGATTCGCCGGAAGTGCAGTACCTGCAGGAACGCCGTGCCGCGCTGGGCGGTTACCTGCCGCAGCGCCGCCGCAAGGCCGACAAGACCTTCGTGGCGCCGAAGCTGGAAGCCTACGAGCGCCTGCTGAAGAGCAGCGGCGAGCGCAGCTACTCCACCACCATGGCCTTCGTGCAGAGCCTGAACATCACCCTGCGCGACAAGGAACTGGGCCCGCACATCGTGCCGATCGTGGCCGACGAAGCCCGTACCTTCGGTATGGAAGGCCTGTTCCGCCAGATCGGCATCTACGCGCCGTTCGGCCAGAAGTACAAGCCGGTCGACGCCGACCAGCTGATGTTCTACCGCGAAGACCAGAGCGGCCAGGTGCTGCAGCAGGGCATCAGCGAGCCGGGTGCGATCAGCTCGTGGATGGCCGCCGGTACCAGCTACTCGGTCAGCAACGTGCCGATGCTGCCGTTCTACATCTACTACTCGATGTTCGGCTTCCAGCGCGTGGGCGACATCGCCTGGCAGGCCGCCGACATGCGTACCCGCGGCTTCCTGCTGGGTGGCACCGCCGGCCGCACCACGCTGAACGGTGAAGGCCTGCAGCACGAAGATGGCTTCAGCCATCTGGTGGCCGGTGGCATCCCGAACGTGCGCAGCTACGACCCGACCTTCGGCTTCGAAGTGACGGTGATCCTGCAGCACGGTACCAAGCGCATGATGGAAGACCAGGTGGACGAGTATTACTACGTCACCCTGATGAACGAGAACTACACCCACCCGGAAATGCCGGAAGGCGCGGCCGAAGGCATCGTCAAGGGCATGTACCTGCTGACCGACGCCGGCAAGCCGAAGAAGGGCGAGCTGCGCGTGCAGCTGCTGGGCTCGGGCACCATCCTGCGCGAAGCCATTGCCGCGGCCGAGCTGCTGGACAAGGACTTCGGCGTGACCGCCGACATCTGGAGCTGCCCGAGCTTCAACGAACTGCGTCGCGATGGTTTCGACGTGGAACGTGCCAACCGCCTGCATCCGGAAGGTGAGCAGCGCAAGGCCTACGTGACCGAGCTGCTGGAAGGCCGCCAGGGCCCGGCGATTGCTGCTACCGACTACGTGCGTGCGTATGCGGACCAGATCCGCGCGTTCGTGCCGATGTCGTATACGGTGCTGGGTACGGATGGCTTCGGCCGTTCGGATACGCGTGCGAACCTGCGCCGGTTCTTTGAGGTGGATCGGTACTACATCGCGCATGCCGCGATTGCGGCGCTGGCGAAGGAAGGGAAGATGACCGCGAAGGATGTGGCCCGGGCGATCAAGCAGTACAAGATTGATCCGGAGAAGGCTAATCCTGTTGGGGTTTGATTATTAGTTCACAGAGGCGGCCACTGGCCGCCTCTTTACTTTATGAGAGAGTGCCATGGACGGAGCGCAAGCCCAAATTCTTCAGCAAGAACTAATGGGAGCAACTCTTGATGGGTGGACCATCACAGGAGGCCTAGGCCATGGAAAGTCCGCGGTTGTTATGGTGGGTGAGAAAGAAGGCACAAGTGCAGCAATCAAGGTGTTCCATCCAGAGCTGGTGGAGAGATTTGGTCGCGATGCTCAACTAGAGCGAATCAGGCGCGAAGCCAGTCTCGTGGGTGCAACCCACCCACATGTTGTCACTATCCTCGGTGGCGGGGAAGCGGATAGTGGATGGCTCTACGTGGCAATGGAAAAGCTGCCATGGAAAAACCTGAAGCAAGCGTTGCCGCAGATACCGACAGACGCAGTGCCGGCGTTGATTTCGCAGCTTTCGTCTGCAGCGAGATTTCTTGAGGATAATGGGCTTGCGCACCGTGACATCAAACCTGAGAACATTGCGATAAATGAAGACTTCTCAACACTGAAGCTTCTTGATCTCGGTGTGATACGCCCATTTGGTGCGGCTGGTCTGACTGATGTCGACTCTCGCAGTTTCATCGGCACTCTCCGATACAGCTCGCCAGAGTTTCTTCGTAGAGAAGAGGTTGACTCGATTGATGGATGGCGGGCTTTAACGTTCTATCAAATCGGAGCCGTACTCCATGACTTGCTCATGCGAAAAGAGCTCTTCGAAGAATATTCGGAACCGTATGCAATTCTGGTAGAAGCTGTTCATCAGAGAAATCCAAATGTGGCTGGTGAAGATCTGAGGCTTGTGAGGCTGTGCAAGAACTGCCTTCTGAAAGATCCGCTCGCGAGATTGGAGCTAATTAGCTGGGATTCATTCGATGTTGAGCCGTCTGCGAGCGATGAAAGATCTAAGCTTTTTCATCAAATTCGAAATCGTCAGGGCTACTACTCCCATCAATCCGCAGAAGTCTCAGGTCTCCCACTGAATGGAGAAGAGCAGCGAATTCATCGCGAGGAGATTCGTAGGGCTAGCTCAAGTCTAAGCTTTAAGGTGGGAAAGCTAATTACTACGCTCAAATGCTTTCCTCTCCACTCTCTAAGTGCAAACGTGGACCTTCGGAAAGACGAGGCGACGTGTGGCGTGTCATTCCTAAAGGATGACACACTGGGTCTAACTGCATCCATCGAAATGGTCTTCATCTTGGCCTGCGTTGCACGGAACGCAGGTGCTCTCGTCTTTCAGCTTAGTGCCCATGCTGACGTTGCTGGTCACCCGCTGGCCGAGAAGTCTGTGCTTTGCGCTGGGACTATCGAAGAAGTACTGCCAGATCGAGAGCTCGAGGGGTGGATGTTATCCATGCTGGCCAAGGCGTACGACTACATAGAAGATTGCAATTTCTCTGCGGGGGAGAGGGAATGACCGCTACATGGTGGAAGGATGATGGTGATCTGGTTAAAGAACAATTGGATATTCTAGATGTTCCATTGGATAAGAATCTTTTGATAAAAGGTCCGCCGGGTTGTGGGAAAACCAATCTGCTTCTACTTAGAGCAAATCATCTGTACATTGCTGATCGTCCCAACATCAATGTAGTGGTCTTTGGCTCTGTTCTGCGTCAGTTTATTCAGCTCGGTGGTGAGGTCTACAAGTTTCCTTCTTCAAAAATAATAACGCATAGCCGGCTATTTCTTGACATCATCCGTGAATTTGACATGGAGTTTAATGAAGCCGGAATGGGTCTGACGGAGATTCGAGATCGGAGAGTGGAAATCATTGAGGGGCTTATTAATGCGGGCAAGGTTGGGGTTGTTAGCCAAGCATTGCTTCTGGATGAATCTCAGGATTATACGCCGCGGGAGGTTTCGCTAATCTCAAAATTGGCTGAAAACATAACCGCTGCTTGTGACTCTAAGCAGAAAATTTATGAGGGCGATGATAGTCAGCCGGCGCTGGAATCTGTCGTGGATGAAGTCCGTGAGCTAACGTTTAATTTTAGAAATGGAAAGAAGATATGCCGCGTTGCTGATGCCCTGATGGCAGGTAAGCCTGGATATATTCCGCTTTTTAATACAAGTCACTACGATGAGGCTGAGTATCCATCGTCTGTTTCGTATAAGAGTGGTCTATCAATTGAAGCCCAGGTTGAGCTGGTAATAGAGCAAGTTGGATTGCAGCGGGTTGCTTACCCGGATGAAGTAATTGGGGTTCTATGTCCGAAAGTTGACGATGTCAATTCCGTCACGGCGCTTCTAATGAAATCCGAGCTTGTGGATGAAGTGACTAGGTGTGGATCTCAAGATTTTGATTCTAAGAAAAAGATATGGGTAGGAACGATATCATCAGCCAAGGGGCTTGAGTTCAGAGCGCTTCATCTGGTCGGTCTTGATCAGTTGGCGGCCGTTGGGAGGGGGGCGCAAAAGCGGCTAGCCTTTACGGCCGTCACGCGTGCCAAGACAGCCTTGTCGCTCTACTGGGACGCACATGTTCCTGGGTATCTAGAGGCTGCAGTAAGGACGGTAGTGCCGACCGGTAAGCCGGTATCCAGAAAGATGCTGTTCGGAAAAGGAGGATGATAATGTGGTATGCGAAGCTTAATCGAAGAGAGATAATGGATGTGCTCGTCACTGGCTGGCGTCCAGAGCTTTCCAGGATGGAAGAGGGTGGACAGCTTTCTTTCTTAGACGGCGCCGGTTTCTTGGCAGTCTGGCATGACAGTTCTTCAACCAGTGTTGACTCGCTTCCGTGTCTAATCGCATCCAATGAGAGCTCGATTGCTCCGCTGCTCGCAGCTTTGCTGTCAGCTCCGCAGCTTCCGTTTCCTATAACTTCACTTTCGAGGCTGGTAACGAATAAGCAGCTTTCCGCGATGGCTGAAATGCGTGGGTCTGATACCCGCTCAAGCTTGCTAAACGGCCTGGCTTGCCTGGCAATAGCAGAGGCAACGATTTACGCCGGGCAGGACGCTCAATCGGAAAATATAGGCGTTTCGGTATGCAGTCGCACCATCTCTCACGCATTTGGGAAGGCGATTCAGATCGTTCCTGAGGACGAAATTCAGGAATTCTTGAGAAGGTGGATGGAGGTTCAGGCAATTACCGGCGCTCCGCTTCTGGCTGGGGCTGGGACTTCTGAGACTCTTTCCAGAATATTTGATGTTTGCATTTCCGTTGACCTGGGAAAGGACAATGGAGACACCCTTGCTGATTTGGTCAGTGATGCGGTTAAGTATGGGGAGCCGAGTGACGCAAATTGGAGGAGGATTACCGGAGCTGTCTTAGAGGGGTCGCTGCAGGACTTTTCAAACGGCACCCGCGAAGAGAGGGGGACTGGCTTTCAATCAATCCTTGAGAAAGTCAGAACGTCGAAGGATCCGCCCCAAGAGCTTCTGGCTGCTTGCGCATTAGTTGCGACCCGAATTTCGCCCGGAACTATGGATCACCTCAATCTTCTACTGAGAAACTCTAATCCCAGCGTAGTGCTTTGGTACGCCTTCTTTGCAGGAATTCAGCGGTTCGGTTCTGCTTTGAGACAGCGCCAGGGTCGAGGTCTCAGAATCCTAAGGGACATGAGACTGTCCAGTGATCTGTTCTCAGAGCCGAGAGCCGATATCGCTTATGACGAGTTTATTCTCGCCAATAAGCTTGAGATTGATTCCGTATCGAAGCGCATGACTCACTCAAATGAAATTGTCATTGAGCTGTATCCGCATGTCGATGTGAGCTTCCGCTACGGAAGGCGTAGTGATCGAGGGGCGGTATCAGTACCTCAAGATTCCGAGGTGGCTAAGCAGGAGCTGGCAAATGAGATTCTTTCTGCAGCAAAATCACTAGAGCTGCTTGCGGGTCGGGTTTTGGCGCCGCGGAACGTTGATTCGCCGACGCCGAGAGCAAGAGGTGGACGCCAGAAACGACTGCTGTAATAGCTCTGGTGACTCGGCGTCGTCAGACTTTGAGTAGTAGGCTGATTTGGAGTCCAATCCCCAGCTATACGGAGATTGGATATGAAGAAGCGAATTTCCGAACAGATCATTGGCTTCCTGGATGAGATGGAGACTGGCTCGGCGGTGAAAGACTATTGCCGAAGGAGCGGGTTTAATGAGGCGTCCTACTAATTGTGGTGCAGAAAATTTGGCGGGATGGGCGTGCCGGTGGCCAAGCGGCTCGAGGAGCTGAAGACTGAGAATACGCGGCTGAAGAAGCGGCTGTGCGAGCACTGGCTGGAGAACGACGTCATCTACGACGCCCTTCGAAAAAAGTGGTGACTGCACCTGCGCGCAGGGCGCTGGTGCGGCGTTTGGAGGAGCGCGTGCCCACCGAGTGCCGGCGCTAATCGTGGTACGGATGAACGCCAGTGCATTGCGCTATGTCCCCCGTCCTGATCGCAATATCGAACTGCCCGAGCGAATCCAGGCGCTGGCACAACGATACAAGCGCTACGGCGTAGGAATGATCTCCCTGAAGCTGCAGCAGGAACAGTGACCAGTGAACTACAAGCGGGTCGAACGCCTTTACCGGGAGGGCAGGTTGCAGGTGCGTTGGCGCAAGCGGGAGACGATGCTGCACGGTGAACACCAACCGTTGTTTCGGGCGGAGGCAGCGAACGTGGTGGAGTCGATGGACTTCCTGTTCGTTCGAGCTGCCAAAGGAAGTGTGCTCAAGGCGCTGGCCATCGTCGACGATGCCACCACGAGGCGGAGGCGTTCGCAGTGGAGCGGACCATCACTGGCCGCGGCATGGTACGAGTGCTGGATAGGCTGGTGCTGACCCGAGGCCCACCGTAGGTGATTCGGACCGATTAGATCGACAACGGCAAGAAATTCCGCCCCAAGACGATGGCTGCATGGACCTACGAGCGAGGTGTCCTGCTGCGCCTGATCCGGTCAGGCAAGCCCAATCGGAACAACTACATTGAGAGCTTCAACGGCCGCCCTCCGGACGAATGCCTCAACCAACATCGGTTCCCGACGTTGCTACACTCCCACACCGAGATCGAAACATGGCGGCGCGAATACAAGGAGGAGCGACCGAAGAAGATTCTGGGTGGCCTGACGCCGGCCGCGTATGCCCAACAGCTAGCAGCAAAAGCCGCTACGATGGAACCTGAGCCTTAATGAGCGCCGCTACTGAAAGCGGGGGCTTCGCGTCTTTCGGATAATGCAACACTTGAGCGAGAGATCAGCGAGAATTCCAGGAGGCTCTGGCGTCAATGCTCTGGCGGATTT
This sequence comes from Stenotrophomonas sp. YJH_SMC_91, assembly GCF_059368495.1. NCBI lineage: Bacteria > Pseudomonadati > Pseudomonadota > Gammaproteobacteria > Lysobacterales > Lysobacteraceae > Stenotrophomonas > Stenotrophomonas sp. YJH_SMC_91. Next base: position 77,599 of record NZ_JCAFRT010000017.1, read on the forward strand.
GATTGAGAATGGCGCCTATCAAAAACGACGTCTCGGTGGAATTCTAAGAAACCAAGCTGCTTCTGAGAGAAGACTCCATATCGAAGTGATGCATTCAGGTTCAGGCCGAGCCGAACTTGTACGTCAGACGATAGGTCGCTCGAGACTAGCAGACGACCGCTAGACAAAAAGCTAATCCAACCGCGATCAAACAGCAGGTCCGCATGGGGAGCTAGCAGAAGACCGTTCTCCCCATCAACGCGTTCGTCGTGATTACTGTCCGCCCATGGCTTAATATGGCTCGCGCGAAGGAATCTCAGGTCCTCAATGCCGGTCAGTCGGCAACCCTTTTCAACGCCGATCAGACGCTCACGGAACAGGCGTTGCTTCGTCCGCACTTCGGTTTCGCGTCTTGTGGTCGTCGCGCCGACGTCATCGATAGCTGCATCGATCTCGGTTTGGTCCGTATCGCTCGCCGCGAGCCCAAGTGAGGCATCCAGTGATCTCAAGCGGAAAACGATCGCAGATCTACGTTGCCCCCTTCCATCTGGCATGCCAGGTTGAACGTAGGAGGACTGGCACATGAACCTACCAAGGTATCGGTAGGGCCGCCCCTTGCCCATCATCTGGAACACTACGAGCGTCTTGCCATCCTTCACGTGCTCACCAATCGCTCGGTTGCCCGCCACATACTTCATGTCTCCGACTTGGCCCTCGCCGAAGTAATGAAAGACTTCGTCGTCGTCCCAAAAGTCATGGTAGCCATGAGACACGCCGGCCTCGCCAGTGAACGCGATGACTAGCTGTGATCTCTCTGTACGTTGTTCATCCGGGACATCTTTGGAAAATGGTGGTTACCACACCTCTCCAGACCCCAAAGAGCCCGGATGAACCACCATAAAAATGCCCGTTTGACCGTCCATAGTCGAGCACTTCTTATTCGC